>CAKNFP010000003.1 GCA_930633525.1 Hyphomicrobiales bacterium | reverse complement strand
GCGAGTCTACTCGTTCCTGCTGCGCTCGAACACGCGCCCGCCATCGAATCAGATCTACGCCGTGCGGTTTCGCTTCCCGGATGACGAAGCCAGCGCCCGGCTGCTTGCCGAAGCCAAGGAGCGCGCCGCCAATCCGAACTTGAAGGCGCTCAACATCGCGAACGCCAACAGCAACTACGGCTACAAGGGGTCTTCCACCAACAAGCCGGTCGCCGTCTTCGACGACGGCACCAAGACCTGGTTTCGGTTCGAGGGCGAGACACCGGCGATCTTCATCGTCGACGCGGATCGCAATGAGAGCCTCGTCAATTTCCGGACAGAGGGACCCTATGTCGTCGTCGACAAGGTCTCCGCGCAATGGACCCTGCGCAACGGCCAGGAATCGACCTGCATCTTCAACCGCCGTCTGACCAACGTGCATGAGCCGACAGGCCTTGAGCCTTACGCGCCGCAGCGCGTGGGCGCGGCCACCGCCTCGGGAGGTTGAGCGCGCATGCCGACGGCCGACGATTATCGTTCACTGGAGCTCGAGGCGGCCGCCGCCAGCTCTGTCGCCCGGGGGCGAACCGCTCTCGGCGGTTTTTTGAAGATCGCCATACCGCTTGGGGCGCTGGCGATTGCCGCCTGGCTCATCTACGGATCGCTGGCCCGCCGGACTCCCACGTTTACGACGCCTGACAAAGAAGAATTCACGACCACCCAGTTTCCGGCGCCTTCGCTTTCGACGCCCCGTCCGCAAACCGATCAGGGCACGATCGTCGTGCCGCCGGCGCCGCCCGAACCCGCTCCGCCTGCTCCTCCGGTCGCACCGCCCCTGGCGCTGCCGCCGCCGCCGGCACCGGAACCGCCCCTTGTCGCGGCACCGCCCAACGATGACGAGGCGCGGCGGCTCGCGGAGCTCGAGCGGCAACGCCAGGAGGAAGAGCGACGGCGCTGGGAGCGGCTGCGCGCGCCACAGGTGATCGCTGACAACGCCTCGGCGGCCGCCGCTACGAATGGCGAGGACGGACCTCGTGGTCCGGCAGGCAACGAAGACGGTCCCAATAGGCGCTTCCTCGCATCGGTCTCCGCCGCAGGGGTCGAAGTGGCCCGCGCATCAAAGAACGACCGCATCGACGCGCTGGTGGCGCAGGGCACGCTGATCCGCGGCGTGCTGGAAACGGCCGTACAGAGCGATCTGCCCGGCATGGTGCGGGCTGTCGTGACCGAGAATGTCTGGTCGTTCGACGGCCGACGCGTGCTTATTCCATCGGGCAGCCGCCTGATCGGCGAGTATCGGTCCGGCATCGCCCAGGGCCAGACCCGGGTCTTTATCGTCTGGACCCGAATGTTGCGGTCCGACGGCGTGTCGGTGCAACTCGGTTCGAACGGCGCCGACGAGCTCGGCCGTGCCGGCAACGCTGGCTTCGTCGACAATCATTATCTCGAGCGCTTCGGCTCGGCGATCGTGCTGTCGCTGGTCGGCGGGGGAGCACAATTCCTCAGCGCATACGGACAGAACACCGACGGCTATGGCAACGGCACGGTCATCACGACCACCGACCCCGTGACCGGCGTTGTGACGCAGACCCAAACCGGCGTGAACCAGAACCAGCTTCCCCTGCAGGCCCGTCAGATCGCCGCACAGAACATCTCCCAAACTCTGACCAACATCGCTCAGGAGGCCCTGCGCAACTCGATCAACATTCCACCGACGATTTACCTCGACCAGGGAACGCGGATTATCGTGTTCGTGCGGCGCGATCTCGATTTCTCGGCACTGTATCCCGATCCGGTCAAGGAAGCCCTCAGGGAGCTGAAGCGTGAGCGTAGTGGCGCGAAGCCTGACGGTCTTCATTGATCGCGCGCTGGAGCCGATCCGACCTTGGCTCGAGGACGACCAGGTCGTCGAGATCTGCGCCAATGGGCCTGGGGAAGTCTGGGTCGAACGGTTTGGACAATCGGCGATGGAAAGGCACGAGGTGCCAGCGCTCAGCGAACACGCGATCCGCCACTTGGCCGAGCGCGTCGCGGGTCATTCGGGGCAAAGCGTCAACGAAGAACATCCGCTCCTGTCCGCGGCCTTGCCAACGGGGGAGCGCTTCCAAGGCGTCATTCCCCCAGCGACGACCTCGGGCGGTGCGTTTGCCATCCGCAAGCAGGTCATCAAGGAGATGCGGCTCGACGATTATCGCCGCATGGGATCGTTCGACAAGGTCGCGATGGCCGAAGAGGGCGCCTTGTCCGACGTCGATCGCCGCCTGTGCGAGCATCTCGACGCAGGCCGCATCGAGGACTTTATCAAGCTGGCCGTTGTCAGTCGATATTCGATCCTGCTTTCGGGAGGGACAAGCTCCGGAAAGACGACGTTCCTGAACGCGATACTCAAGGAAGTGCCGGCCGACGAGCGCATCATCACGATTGAGGACACGCGTGAGGTCAATCCGATCCAGAAGAACTACCTTCCCTTGGTGGCCTCGAAGGGGGACCAGGGCGAAGCCCGAGTTACGGTCGAAATGCTCCTGCAAGCTTCCATGCGGCTGCGACCGGACCGCATTTTTCTCGGCGAGATCCGCGGCGCCGAAGCCTATTCGTTTCTGCGCGCGATCAATACGGGACATCCCGGCAGCATCACGACGGTCCATGCGGACAGTTCGGCCGGCGCCTTCGAACAGCTGGCGCTGATGGTGATGCAGGCCGGGCTTGGTCTGCGGCGTGACGAGATCATCGCGTACATCAAGTCCGTTCTTCCGATCGTGGTTCAACAAACCAAGGTTGGCGGCTGGCGCGGCACATCCGAGATCTATTTCTCGCGCATGCCCGACTGGCGACGCGAGCACGCCGCGAGGTATGACCGATGAGCCGCATCATCGCATTCCGCATCGGCATCGGGCTTCTCGTGCTTCTGGCGTTCTGCTTGTTGTGGAGCCTGGCGTATGAGGTGGTGGTCGCGCTGCGCTGGGCGCCCCACCGGTTCCCGAGCGAGGGCGCCAGCCGCTGGGCGCTGTTCGCGATGCAGAATGCCGACCGCTCCGCCGACTTTTTCCTGGTGGCATGGCGCCATTTTTATGAGCGGCTGGTGTATCCGCCGACGCGCGCCGAGGCACTCATCCGTGCCGGATACGCCGCCGCCGCAGTGGTCGCCCTTGGCCTGGCCGGCGCGCTCTTCGCCTACATCAACCGTCGACAGATGCCGTACGGAGCGGCTCGCTTCGGCAATCTGATGGAAGCGGCGAAGCGGGGTTTGACCAGCAAACGTGGAATCGTCCTCGGATTGCTCAGTGGTGTCACCATCCGTTCCGACGAACCTGCGCATATCCTCGTGGTCGGACCATCGCGGTCCGGCAAAGGGACGGGCTTCGTCCTGCCCAATGGTTATGTGTGGCAAGGTTCGGCAGTCTTCTTCGACCCGAAGCGCGAGAACTTCGAGGCCCTCGCCAACCATCGCACGGCGATGGGCAATAAGGTTTTCATGTTCTCGCCGGGATCGAACGACACACACCGCTACAATCCTCTCGACTTCGTGCGCCGCGACGAGCGCATGGCTACCGACTGTCTCGTGGTCGCCTCCTTCGTCATTCCAGAAAAGGCCGACGACACTTGGGCCGGCGCCGGTCGGCTCTTGCTCTCCGCCCTGATCGGCTATGTGCTTTCCTCGCCGCTGATCGAGGGCGCTCAGCACATGCGCACGGTGGCCCGTATGACGACCACCGGGAAGGACATCTCGACGGTGCTGCGGGCCATCGTCCGCACCGAGCGACAAAATCTGCCGACATGGGTGGTCGACAGCTTCAATCAATACATCGCGCTCGAGCCGGAGACGCGCAACAGCGCGGTCTTCAACGTCAACATGGCGATGAGCCTTTGGAACAACGGTCTCATCTCGGCCGCGACGGAAACCTCGGACTTCGACATCCGGGAGCTGCGGCGCACGCCGATGACAATCTTCATCGGATGCACGATCGCCGAGCTTTCAATCTTCCGGCCCCTCATTCGCATCTTGTTCCAGCAAATCCACGACCTTCTGATGGTCAAGATTCCCGGCGACGACGAGCCGCATCAGGTTCTGCTGATGCTCGACGAGTTCTATCACGTCGGCCGAATGGATTCGCTGATTTCCAAGATCACCATCAGCGCCGGATATGGCTTTCGGATGGCAATCGTCATGCAGGACCTCGCGCAGCTCGACGAGCTTTACGGCAAGAACACCCGCATCACCACAGTCTCTGGCTCGCAGATCAAGCTGTTCATCCAGATCAACGATCTTGAGACTTCGGACTTCGTTTCCGAAATGCTTGGTGAGACCACGCAAGTCTATAAGACGCCGATCCAGCGGCCGGGCCAGGGCATTTTCGCGCCGCGAGTCTGGTCGCCGCACTACACGCCGCGCCCGCTGCGCAGCCCGCTCGAGCTACGGGAAATGTCGGCGCGCCTGTCCATCCTGATGGTAAAAAATTCTCCGTCGTTCGAGCTGACGAAGATCAGGCACTATTTGGACAAGCCATATCGCGGTTACTACGAGCGCGCGAAGAGCGCCCCGCCGCTTCTGCCGAGATTGAGGGTGTGGCAGGACGAGTCCCTTCAGGGCGCGATCAACCCCGCTCCCGAGACGTCAGATCCGGAGCCAACGGAGGCGGCCGCTGCCGCCGCAGCGGCGCGATCCCGCAAAGCCTCGTCCCGCCGCCCGGCTCAATCCAGCGCGCCGAAGGCAAAGAAGCCCCGCGCTGCCGCGAAGGAAGACCCTGCGCCGCTTGTTCTAACCACGGCGCGGGCGCCGGCGCGGCCGCAGCCCCGCAAGGCGCTCGCGCTCGGCGCCGGGCCCACCGCTCCTCCGGGAGAGACCTGCGATGTGCGGGAGATCCTTGCGGCGGCGGCCGCCGACCAGGACGACGATTTCGCGGCAATGATCAATATCGTAGTGGATGCACCTGGACCCAGGCTTCATCAGGCAGAGCAGACCCTTAAAGAACTACATGGTGCGTTCGGAAAAGAAGAGCGCTGAGGCTTTGAGGCGGCTACAGAGCGCGCCGCGAGGGACGCTAGATGCTTCTAAGAGCCCGGGCAGCGACAGACTCAAAAGCTCCCTTACGTCGCTAATTCATTTCGCTGAGTCGTGCGTCTTATCAATTCTCAGACGCTGCCATGGTTTTACGCGAGGAGTTTGATTCGGATCGCCGTCGCAATGGCGTGCGCCTTATTTACCGCTCCGAGCTTCTCGCGCGCGGCGGCAACGTGCTTCAAAACCGTTGCGCGGGAGATGCCTAGAATAACCGAAATCTCCCAATCCGTTTTTCCTTCCCCCGCCCATAAAAGACAGTCGGACTCTCGGGGGGTCAAAGCTGCGGAGAGTCGTCTGCGTGCGATTCGGTGATGGAGATAGCTCCCAACCGCGTAGCTTGCAGCGAAATTAAGCGCAGCAACCTCGCTAGGCTCGATAGCGTTCGCCGGACCTCCGAAAGAAACGGCGGCAAGGTCACCTTCGATCGTTGGAATTGGAACGACGTAGCCGTCCCGGAGCCCGAACTCTGTCGCCTCTCCGCTTATCAGTTTGACGTTCTCCCGTTCTCTATCAGTCCTGTAGGCATCAGACCATGCAAACGGCGCCCGGTCATACAGTAACCGCGAGACGATGGGGTCACGTAGTACATAGCCGCTATCGTTGTATCGCTCCGCCCAACCTTCCGGAAATCGCTGGAACAAAATGCGTTTTGGCATTTCGTCTAGCGGGACCGGCCACAACGGAACGATGCCGCCAAACACAGATGTGAAACCAAGGGTCGCAGCAAATGCGAGTAGACACGCTTCGACTTCTATCGCGCTCTGCGCTTTCTCGACTGCTTCGATAAAGCCCACTGTTTGGTTGAATCGGTCGGGCACCTTCCGTTCCTCCTTTTTCATGCGTCTCCCTTGGGGATAGCTCGATCCATTCTGAATGGAGGAACTCGCAAGAGGGCGGTTTCAGTCGATCAAATCGGCAAGGCGTGCGACCTCGCGTCGAGAGAACGTGGTTTGAGCTGCGCGCAGACCCGCTCCGACAGGAGGCTATGTCCATCTTCGGGCGTTTCCAGAGGGACCTCGGCGCCGGCCTTGGACGTCGTGCTCGATGTCCCACGGTGATTGGGATCCACGAAGGTCGATCACCTGCATGGAAAGATTCTGGGCTTGCGATTGCTACCGAGCCTACCGAGGGCGCCCGGGAACCTTCGCTTTGTCACACTTTCGTCGCACTCAGGTTTCCGACAAGCGGAGAGCGGGATGGTGCATAGCCGCTCTCCGCTTACTCATTGGATTGCGTCAGGGAGCAATGGTGATGCGGTTGTCCACCTTCGTCACACCAGGTGCGCGCCAGGCGGCCCGCTCGGCCTCCTGGCGTTCGGCCCACGAGCGAACCGCGCCCGTGAGCGTCACTTCGCCGCCATTTGCGGTCACAACGATCCGATTGGCGTCAATCTCGGCGCTCCGCTTGAACGCATCCTCGATCTTCGACTTGATTTCGGACGGCGCGACGCGGGGCTTCAGCGTGATCAGGTTACTGATACCCTTTATGCCTTTCAGTGCCCGGACCGCACGTTCAGCGCGCGTGCGCTGGTAGTCCCATTCGACGGTGCCCTCAAGCGTTGCCCAGCCAGTCTTCACCAGCACCTTGATATTTTCGTGCGCGTAGGGGAGCTCGGTCTTGATCGCGGCAACGGCGTCGCGCGCCAGCTCTGGATCCGTACGCTGACTCTCGGTGGGAAGCCGCACTTCGATGTCGTTCGCCAGCCCGAGAACTCCGGACACACGCTTTGCGGCCCGCTCTGCTTCGTACTTTTGCAGATAGCTGCGGACGAAACCCGTGAGCGTCACGACGCCGGACTTGACCGCAACGCCGATGTCGGTGGCATCGATGTCGGGGTCCCACTTCAGCTCGAATTCCACGTCGCGCTTGATGTCACTGTCAGATCTCATTGTTCTATTTCCTTCTGCCAATTGAGCATGGCCGCGCTGCGAGGCCCCTGGTCGGTCCTCCGCAACTTACGGCGTAACCACGCTACGCCGGGCATGATGGCGCGCGCTGACAGGCGTCAGTTTTCGATGTGGACGCAGATTCAGCACGAAGCTGCTCTCGCGACGAACCGCCACTTGGCAGGAAAACAAACGTCCGACCTTCAGGGGCAGGCAGGCTGCAATCCGTGGAGCGCCCCCTGTCACGCCGCGTGAGCGGGCCTTCGGAAACAGCCGTCCGCGCTTCGAGCGCCGTATCTCGCGAAAACTGTCGATTGTCAGTGTCGGTCGGAGGCGGAGTTGCCATCAATGCTCTTTGTCTGCCGACAGCTCCGCGGCGCCTGCCCGCCAAGAGAAAGGGACCGTGAGCTGGACCTGACGCATCAGGTTGAGGCCGATGTGCAGATCCGTAGCGATTGCCGGTGCAACCGTGAGCCCGCGCTGATTCAACCACGCTGCAACAAGGGAGATCATCAATGACAACCAATCTTAAAAGTATACTGCTTTCCGCGGCGGCGCTGAGCCTGGTCGCCGCACATGGGGTTCCAGCCCGTGGGCAGGAACAGTCCCAGTCTCAGGCGAACCCGGCGCAGGAGCAATCGCCGACGGCGAAGTCAGCACAACCCGAAGTGGATGCTGACGTCGCCAAACGGTCAGAAGAAGAACGCAAGAAGATCGTCGTCGACGCCGAGACAGCGCTCGACCAAACGAAGAAGGCATTGGCGCTGCTCGGCGACAAGAAGACACAAGAGGCCCTCGAGGCGCTTGAAGTCGCTACCGGGAAGCTCGAACTTATCCTGGCGCGGGACCCCAAGCTCGCACTAGCGCCAGTGGATACCGGGGTCGTCGTCCGCGATCTATACGCGGATCCCAATGCCGTAAGAGACGCGATCAAGGAGGCGCGGAGACTGCTCGGCGACGGAGAAGTTCAAAAGGCACGCCCGTTGGTCAGTAACCTCGCCAGCGAGGTGGTGTTCCAGACCACGAATTTGCCACTCGCTGCCTATCCTACGGCGATCAAGTCCGCGGCCGGCCTCATCGCCAAGAGCAAGGTGGATGAAGCAAAAGACGCCCTTCAGGCGGCGTTGAACACGCTGGTCATTACGGAGGTGGCCGTGCCACTGCCCGTACTGCGCGCGCAGGTTCTTTTAAAAGATGCTGAAAAGCTCGCGGAAGACGATAAGCGCTCGGAAGAGGGCAACAAATCGCTCGCCGCGCAACTCGACGAAGCCCGGAAGCAGATCAGAATGGCGGAGGCTTTGGGTTACGGCAAGAAGGCGGACTTCGAGCCGATATTCGAGCAGATCAAAGAGATCGAACAGAAGTCAAGTGGTGGGAAGAGCGGCAAGGGCTGGTTCGACAGGATCAAGAAGCAGGTCTCAGACCTGTTTTGATGCAACGTCGGCTCGGCAGACCGGGACCTCCACCCCTCCGCAAATTCGTACACGGCTCGTCCGCCAGCAGCTTGAGCAGCACTTCGCTCTGACTCTGGCTCCGGGTGGAACAAGAAGCCAATAGCTTCGAGCGGCAAACGCTGCTCGAAGCGGAGGAGGTGGCGGAGCTGCATGCTAGGACCGAGCGGACCCATCCGCGGGATATACTCTGGAACTAGCGGCAATACGGCCCGCCAAGCGGCTCCCACTCCCCCCGGATGCGGCAACCCCGCGCAGAGCCTTGGCTAAACCCACCGGGGAAACCTCAGGACGATCCAAAAAAGGAAATCGACATGAACCAAGATACGCTTCCCCTGCCTGCAACAGGAGTTCTAATCTGCACGTTGCAAAAAAACTGGTGGGTCTTTGTACTCCGCGGAGCTTTGGCTTTAATCATCGCCGTAATCGCTTTCGTAATGCCGGCAGACTCTCTGCTCGCGCTGACGCTCATATTCGGTGCGTACTCCTTCGTCGACGGCGCGTTCGAACTCGTCTCCGCCATTCGACGGATCCGTAAGGAGGAACGATGGGGATGGCTTGCCTTCAGCGGCGCGCTTGGCGTCTTGACCGGCATTATCGTGGTGGTATCGCCATTTGTCGCCACGCTGGTGCTTGCAACGTTTCTATGGGTGAGCATTGCGTTCTGGTCGATGCTCTCCGGTGTGTTTGAAATAGCTGCTGCAATTCGCTTGAGAAACGAGATTAAGGGTGAGGTTTGGCTGTTTATCAGCGGCCTTCTTTCTGTCGCGCTCAGCATACTCGTCATTTGGCTTCTGGTAACGCGGCCGTTTGAGACCTTCCTCGCACTGGGCTGGCTGCTCGGCATCTATGCCGCGATCCTTGGGGTCGTCCTCATCACGCTCGGACTGAAGCTGCGAAAGTCATCGGGGGCATCTACGTCTGACGCGGAGAAGAGGCACTATTCTGAATCGCGCGCATAGGAGCGGCTCGCGCCCTGTTGCAGCTCGGGGTCGTCCAATCCGCGTTGACGCCGTGCCGGCCGACCAGAAGGACCTGATTTGGATCGACGGCACGAACCGGCGCTCCGACGGCTACTACTACCTGCCCAACAACCCCAAGCTGATGCTCGAGTGGTTTGAGCGGTTCGTCGCTTGACACGGCGGATCGAGGGTGAGGGGCTACGCCGCGCGGAGCCCCAAGCCGTTACCTGGACCACGTCCATGTCCAGTCAGTTGGGCACCGTTGGTCAGATCACGATGTCGCCGAAATCCACGTGATCTGATTGGGTGATCGCGTAGCTGACCGCAGCTGGAAAAATGCTTTTCGGAAAGGCCTCATACGGCGGTGGAAATCGAAGAGTTTGCACAGGCCATGGCAGACATGTTTTGCGCCTATCTCCATACCCTTAACTTGGATCGTTAGGCTCGACTCCGTCTCCGTAGACGTGTTCTGATTCCATGGCCGCGCAAATCGCAAGGACCAACTATCCCAAGCGGCGGCCGTGGCGCGTCAACGCGTCGATCGAGCTCGCGGGCCTCCGTGGGCGCCCTCGTCGGAACTAGCAGGAGAAATACCGGAGCGGATGCGCATGCCTCTATGGCGTTTCGTTGCCCGACTGTCGCGAGCGTTTGCCCTGTTCATCGTCGACTTCCTCAAAGTCAGCATCGATGACCTCATCGCTGGACTTGCCCTCTGCACCTGGGCCGCCGGCGGCGCTGTCGTGGACCTTCGCTCCGAGGTTCGATGTCGCCGTCCGCAGCGCCTTCGTTTTGGCTTCGATATCCGCGACCGAATCCGCGCCGATCGCAGACTTCAGGTCTTCAATCGCCTTCTCAAGCGCGCTCGCATCGGCGGCGGGGGTCTTGTTCCTGGAGTCATCGAGGACTTTCTGGCTCGCAGCAATCTCGGCTTCCGCCAGATTCTTCGCCTCAACCAGGACACGCCTCTTCTTATCGCTTTCCGCGTTCGCCTCTGCCTCCTTGACCATGCGTTCAATGTCAGCCTGTGACAGACCGCCGGACGCTTGGATGCGAATCTGTTGTTCTTTGCCAGTCGCCTTATCCTTAGCCGAGACGTTGACAATTCCGTTGGCGTCGATGTCGAAAGTGACCTCGACTTGCGGGAGGCCGCGAGGCGCCGGGGGGAGCCCGACGAGATCGAACTGGCCAAGCAGCTTGTTGTCGGCTGCCATTTCGCGCTCGCCCTGGAAGACACGGATCGTGACCGCAGTTTGGTTGTCCTCGGCGGTGGAGAAGATCTGGCTTTTCTTAGCCGGAATGGTGGTGTTACGTTCGATGAGACGCGTGAACACACCCCCCAAAGTTTCGATGCCAAGCGACAGCGGGGTCACGTCGAGAAGCAGCACATCCTTGACATCGCCCTGCAGCACGCCGGCCTGAACGGCGGCGCCGATCGCGACCACCTCGTCGGGATTCACGCCCTTGTGCGGCTCCTTGCCGAAGATATCGGCCACTGTCTCCTGGACCTTCGGCATGCGGGTCATACCGCCCACGAGCACGACCTCATCGATCTTCTCGGCCTTGATTTTCGCATCCTTCATTGCGTCCCGACATGGCTTTTCGGTGCGCTGAATCAGCTCACCGACCAACTCTTCCAGCTTGGCCCGCCGGAGCTTGATCTCAAGATGCTTTGGGCCGTTTTGATCAGCCGTGACGAACGGCAGGCTAATTGTGGTTTCCAGGGCCGATGAGAGTTCGATCTTTGCCTTCTCCGCCGCTTCACGTAGACGCTGAAGCGCAAGACGGTCGTTGCGCAGATCAATTCCCTGATCCTTCTTGAACTCGCTCGCGAGCCAATCAATGATCCGCTGGTCGAAATCTTCGCCGCCGAGAAACGTATCGCCGTTGGTGGCTTTCACTTCGAACACGCCGTCGCCGATCTCCAGCAGCGAGATATCGAACGTACCGCCCCCGAGATCGTAAACCGCAATCGTGCCTGATTTCTTTTTGTCGAGACCATACGCGAGCGCAGCGGCCGTCGGTTCGTTAATGATGCGCAGAACATCGAGTCCGGCGATCTTGCCAGCGTCCTTGGTTGCTTGGCGCTGGCTATCATTGAAATATGCGGGAACGGTGATGACTGCCTTCTCGACCTTCTCGCCGAGATATGCTTCGGCCGTCTCCTTCATTTTCACGAGTATGTAAGAACTGATCTGGCTGGGGCTATACTTCTTTCCCTGCACCTCCACCCAGGCATCGCCGTTATCCGCCCGAACGATCTTATATGGAACCAGCTTCTTGTCCTTCTCGACCATGGGGTCGTCGTACCGACGGCCGATCAGGCGTTTGATGGCAAAGATGGTGTTTTCGGGATTTGTGACGGCCTGCCGCTTGGCCGGCTGCCCTACGAGGATCTCACCCTCCTTCGAAAAGGCTACAACGGAGGGCGTGGTGCGACCACCCTCGGCATTTTCGATGACCTTGGTCTGCGAGCCCTCCATGATTGCCACACAGGAATTGGTCGTACCCAGGTCAATACCAATCACCTTGCCTGCCATACTATGTCTCCGTAGCTCGAGAACCTCGGTCTAATCCGTGCTGAGAATTATGATCTCACCCGAGACCATCGACGTTGACGGACGTCAGTCTTGCGGCACTCTTGCCATGCAGGGACAATAGTCGGGTCGACTGCGACGGCGTGCTTTCACGGGCCAACGGCAAAATGCG
Organism: Hyphomicrobiales bacterium; assembly: GCA_930633525.1. NCBI lineage: Bacteria > Pseudomonadati > Pseudomonadota > Alphaproteobacteria > Hyphomicrobiales > Hyphomicrobiales bacterium. Next base: position 135,066 of record CAKNFP010000003.1, on the reverse strand, counting down.
CTCGCACCGCGGGAACTGACAGCTGACAACCGGCCGATTGCTGCCTCTCCTAGTCGGCGGGAACGCATCGTTCCAGTCTGGCGGATGTGTCCTCTGCGCCATGAACAGGTCCGCGCTTTGGCGCTTCGGGAGCCGGTCTCCTAACCCCGCACGTCCTTTTCGAGCCACGGGTCCGGGTGGACATTCGCAAGCGGAACGTCCTCGAGGCGCTTCGCGATATCTATCTCATGAACACGAATCGCTTCAGCGCCAAACTTTGCTAGGATTTCCTGCGCTTCCGCTTCCTTTTCCGCCGTTCGTACGCGCACCCAGAGCACAATTCCCCCTGACATCAGCTGGAGATCGAGTTCCTCCGCCTGCTTTTTTCCGAGCAGCCGCACCGCTGCCGCGCCGACACCTGCTCCAACCGTCCCGGCGGCCATCGCAGCCGCTGCTATAACCGCAAGGCTTCCTCCGGAAGCGACGATAGACATGACTGTGGCCGCCGCGCCGACATAGAAAAGAATTCCAGCGACACCTGCGGTCGCCAATGCGAGGTCATCTCGCGCGACGAATGCACGGCGCGGTGTTCCCGGCACATCGGCAAGCTCCTCTGGTGGAATATAGAGCTGGCCGAGACGGCGTCTGACGGCTTCAACTTCACCCATGATATCCACGTCTGACCGGTCGAAGCCCGCGAGCAAAAGGGATTCAATCGTGTCCTCAAGGACATCCGATTTGTGAAACACACCCGCCACCTCGCGCACCCTTCGGGTCTCGAGAATTTCTTCGTCATCAAGAGTGGTCATCTCACCGCGCCTCAACCCTTATGGCAGACCTGCATTTCATTGATGCAACCCTCCGGCGTGAACCCAAGACGCCGCAGGGACGGAGGTACTCCCGACGCCCGCTATTGCTACCAATGCAAAGACGCGACAGCACATCCTATGAGTAAAGGGATGCGTGAACTAGTTTGCTTGTTCACGGACACAGCGACACCGCGCATAGCGTTCGAAACATTCTTCAATGCGGTCGGTAGTGTACAAGGCCGTCTCAGTGCGCCATCACAAGCGAGATCGGGCACTTACGAAGTAACCTGTATGTAGTGCCTCCGAGCAACCATTCGCGCAGGCGCGAATGACCGTAACCACCCATCACAAGCAGATCGCCCTTACGGGCGACCACTTCATCGATGAGCACTGTCGCAATGTCCTGGAACCCCTTGTGCGGAACTCGCTCCAGCAAAGCGCTAATGCCATGTTTCCGGAGGTATGCGACCAGCCTGTCATCCTGCACAGCCGAGAGGATTGATTCTGTTTCGGCGCCTATGCGCAGAACAGTTACCGCCTTTGATTTTTTCAGATACGGCAAGGCCTCCGCCACTGCACGCGTTGCCTCGCGGCTCCCGTTCCAGGCGACAACTGAATGCTCGAAGCCTCCATCGAAGGTCTTCTGGTCGGCCACGAGAAAGATGTGTCAGCCCGCCTCGAATAGCGTCTCCTCGATCACGTCATGCAGTTCAATTGTATCATCATCGTCGCTCAGTCGAAGACCGACGAGTACGTCTGCGCTCCGACATTCCCGGGCGGTGAGGAACGCCCGCTCATGGGAATATGCATCGATACGACGCACCTCCGACGATGGAGCGAGGCTCTTCAGCCGCTCCTTCGTCCGCTCTTCGAATTGCCGTCCTTGAGCGCGTGCGTGTTCAAGGCTCTCTGACCAGTTTGTTACGCTGGTCATGGTCTCTACGATGATCGGTTCGGGCAAAACATTGATGATCAGGCCAACAACATGCGCTTCGAAGAGTTTCGCCAAACTTTCTGCGGCTGCGAGGCGGAATTCGTCGCCACTGGTTCCGTCAACTCTGACAACCAAGACCTTTATCATTCTCGCCTCCAAGCTGTGGCAACGGTTTGACCTATGTCGACGGTCGGCCCAGTAGGATGAGACCTCGACCGTGCGAACACATTGACGCTCGTCAGCTTCGCCGCCCTTTTGCCCATGAGCGCGCCTTAAACTGCGGAAGCCCGACCATGGCGCCTCAGAATCCGACGCCGCTGTTTGATTACGACCCGCACTCGGAGGCACACCTGCGCCGCCTCAGGCTGGTTCTGTTCAGCGAGCTAATCTCCATTGCCGTAGCTTTTCCGATCATCAGACCGAGACCCGGACCGTGGGCTTTGGGACTTGCTTTGGAAAATGATCAACGTCAGTGCACGGTGGTCGAGGCTTACCTATCCTGGCCACCGCACTTGAAGAAAGTCAGACGCGGAGACTGCTGTGAAAGCTCTTATCTTTGAGGGACCGGGCCGAAAGACGTTGAAGGACCGCAACATCCCGGTGATCGACAGCGCGACCGACGCAATTGTAAGGATGACGAAGACCACTATCTGTGGCACCGATCTCCATATCCTCAAAGGAGACGTGCCGTCGTGCACTCCTGGACGTATCCTTGGCCATGAGGGCGTAGGCGTCATAGAGCAGGTTGGCGCGGGTGTAACCCAGTTCAAGAAGGGCGACTCCGTGTTGATTTTCTGCATCTCGTCCTGCGGGAAGTGCGAGTACTGCCGGCGTGGAATGTATTCTCACTGCACAACCGGAGGCTGGATTCTTGGCAATACGATCGACGGGACTCAGGCCGAGTACGTTCGTATTCCTCACGCCGACACCAGCCTTTATCCGATCCCGGACGGGGCCGACGAAGACGCCCTCGTCATGTTGAGCGACATCTTGCCGACTGGCTTCGAATGCGGTGTTCTCAACGGCAAAGTGCAACCTGGCGGGTCCGTTGCCATCGTCGGCGCCGGGCCGGTCGGATTAGCTGCGTTACTCACTGCGCAGTTCTATTCACCGGCGGAACTCATCGTCATCGATCTTGATGAGAATCGGCTGCAGGCTGCAAAGCGCTTCGGCGCGACAAACACGATAAGAGCTACCGGAGAAGAGGCGAAGCAGAGGGTCTTCGAGCTGACGGAAAACAAAGGCGTTGATACGGTCATAGAGGCAGTAGGTATCGCACCGACGTTCGAGCTCTGCCAGGAGATCATCGCGGCCGGAGGTGTTATCGCTAATGTCGGGGTTCATGGCTTCAAGGCCGACCTGCATCTCGAGAAGCTCTGGTCTCATAATATCGCCATCACTACCCGTTTAGTGGACACGGTCAGCACGCCTATGTTGCTCAAGACGGTACGATCCGGAAAGATCGATCCTAAGCAGTTGATTACCCATCGTTTTAAGCTCGACGATATCCTTGATGCATATGACACTTTCTCGAACGCTGCGGACACACGAGCGCTAAAGGTGATCATCGAGGCAGTCTAAGGCATGGGATCGTTGCGTCGAATTCCCCATCGGTCCAGGGCATCGCAACTATTTGGTGAGTACCGAGCATTCGACCTCCGAACAGTGCGCGTGATCTGCCGGCCCGGAGCGTTCGCTCGTAGACTATTACTCAGATCCTGCCGCCGTCATCTGCCGAGACCTGCCATTACGGGTTCTTACGATAAGGGATTCCCACATGTCGGGGCGAGGGTCGTAGGCGTAGTCAGTCCTCAAAAATACCCATCCACGCGGGCGCCGTCTCCAACCCAGCGTGACGGTCGTCAGTTCCCAGCCCTACGAGATCAGTTAGCCTCAATTTGTGCGCGCTCTTGTCACCGTGCCAGTTAGGAAACCCCATGTCAGCGAGCAGGAAGACCACCTTGCCGGCGGGCGAGGCTATACCGGTGCTCGGACAAGGCACAGCTGGAATTGGGGAGCACAGCGGTTCATCTCGCGACGAGATCGCCGCGTTGAAGACGGGCATCGATCTCGGGATGACGCTAATCGACACCGCGGAGTCTTATGCGGACGGTGGAGCGGAGCAGGTGGTGGCGGAGGCGATCGACGGGCAGCGCGAGAAGGTGTTCATTGTGAGCAAGGTTCATCCGCACCACGCTTCCCGCCTCGGTGTCGTTACGTCTTGCGAACGCAGCCTGAGAAGACTTCGTACGGACCGAATTGATCTTTTTCTGCTGCATTGGCGAGGCAACGTCCCTCTCGCCGAAACGCTCGACGGCTTTGAGGCACTCAGAAGCGCCGGAAAAATACGCTATTGGGGTGTCGGAAATTTCCTCATCCGCGATTTGAAGGACCTCGCGGCCATTCCCGTGGGAAAATTGGTGCAGGTAAATCAGATCGCCTACAATCTGTGCCGGCGAGACATCGAGTGCGACCTTCTTCCATGGTGCAGGGAGCGGGGTGTTCCGATCATGGCACATTCTCCCATCTGCGGAGGTCATCTCGCTAGGGACGGGCGGCTTGCCCGCGCGGCAGAGCGGTACGGCTGTAGCCGCGCCCAGCTGGCCCTCGCCTGGGTCTTGAGACAGGACGGAATTGTCGCGATTCCGAAAGCAGGAAACGTACGGCATGTGAGGGAGAACCGCGACGCGCTCGATCTGCGACTTGCCCCGGCAGATCTGGTTGAACTCGATCGCATCTTCGCCATGCCGCGCAGCACGACTTAGCTAGGCGGCCCGTCAGGCTCACCGAACCAGCGCTCGGCCGCCTGGCGAACGCCTTGATCGTCTGCGGCGCTCTCAATCGCTGAGGCAACCATACCATCGGGACGGATGAGGATGGCGCGTAATCCGAGCCGGTTCTCGGCGTCCCCCGAAATGTAGTTGAACCGCCTCTGCCAGCGGTCGGCCAGCGGCCGCAGCGGCGCGCCTGGAGCAAAATCCAGCAGCAGGCCACGGCCGTCCTGCAGGAGTTTCCCCACCCTCGTTCCATCGATCAGCGTAAAATCGGGAGCGCTCCGGCCCACCAAAGGGTGACCGCCGCCGAGATCATAGCGCAGCGACAGGCCCCATACCTTTTCGGCGAAGTAGGTCGCGCCGTCACGCGTTCCGATGAGATCGCGGATGATAGATTCGAGCGCTCGGGTGCTCGGCGTAGGGCGCATAAGCGCGACCTGAGCGCGGGACCAGTCGAGAATCCGCGCGCCCTCGGGATGGCGTTCAGCGAAATAGCTATCGAGCAATCCGGCCGGGGCGCGCCCATGGATGGTGGCCGCCAGCTTCCAGCCCAGGTTTGTTGCGTCGCCGAGGCCTAGATTGAGACCCTGACCGCCCAGCGGCGAATGCGTGTGCGCGGCGTCGCCGGCAAGCATCACCCGTCCGTTGCGGTAGGCCGTCGCCTGGCGGGCTCGGTCCGTCCATGTGGTCGCGAGCCGGAGGGCGGTCAAGGTGACGTCGGCGCCGGAGATCCGGCGCAAAACAACCTGCACGTGGTCCATCGTGATCGGCTGTGTGCGGTGGAAGGCGCCGCGATCGAAGTCGACCATCGCGATCGTGCCGGGCTGCGCGTAGGTGTACATGCCCGTCCGGGTATAGGTGCGTCCGACGCGGAGCGTCTCCGGGTTTGCCAGTTCCACCTCGACCGAGTAGCCGGTGAATTCGGGATCGGTGCCGGCGAATTCGAAGCCGCCAGCCTTGCGCACGGCGCTGCGCCCGCCATCGCAGGCCACTAGCCATCGCGAGTGGAAGGTCTGGCCGCCAGCGCGGACGATCACGGTGTTGTCGGTCTGCTCGAAAGCTTCGACGCCGACGCCACGCTGGATCTCCGCCCCCATTGCGGTCGCCCGGGCAGCGAGGACGGTTTCCAGGGACTGCATGTCCACGGCTAGATTGACCCCGGCCAGACTCGGCAGCCGGTACGGCCACCGCGAGACGTCGATGTCCTCGTTAAAGAACTGGATGCCGGCGAAATGGCCGGCAGGCCGGCGCTGCTGCTGTTGCTGCATCCAATGCGCGAAGGCCTTGGTGGCGCCCGAGGCATTGTTCGCTTGGCTCGCCTCCCTGACGTCGTCGAGCAGGCCGCGGCGATCGAGGACCTCAAGGGTCGGCGCGGACAGACCGCGCATTCCGAACGGCAATGCCTTCAAAGGAGACAGCGGATCGGCAGCCTGCTCCAGGACAAGGACGAAGACGCCTGCGAGACGCAACTCGCAGGCAAGGAAGAGCCCGACCGGGCCGCCGCCGGCGATTACGACTTCGTAGATGGGTTGGGAATTGGGCATGAAACGCTCCTGTGTCGATCACGTTCGACCGGAGCGTTCCTCGAATGAGCGACCTCACGGACGAACAATCGGGACGCCCGGGAGCGTCCCATGCTCGTCGTGGGGATCTCCGACACGAGGCCAAAGACCAGAGCTTTCGTTACCGAAAGGACTTGGGCTTACCAAACCAAGTCTGCCTTTTCCGACACCGGCTGGATAGCGTCTTGGCGATCAATCCGCAACAGACCGAGATAATGTCTCAGCTTAAATTACGGCTCGTGACCCATGAGCATTTCGCCTTCATCACTCGACGATGCGCCGCCCCGCTGGTCGCTCGGTGGCGGAGGTAACGGCTCCGTCGTTATCGGTGCCAATGGCACATATTGGCATGACGCCTCCGCTATGGGCGGCACGATCCGCCCGGTCATTTCCAATGTCGTCGATCTCGATCTTCATCCGGCAAACCAGGCAGGAGCGGAATCCGGAATTTCACCGGGATCACCGCCGGCCAATGATGAGCTCGTGCGGTCACAAAGGTGCCCGCCACCCCGGGGGAGGATGGCGGGCAGGCAAGGCGGGTGGGCTCGGAGCGGCGATATTAACCCGTCTGCACAGGGATGCGTTGAATACTGGCGATGGACTCAGCCGTTTTCGGGACCTTGATGGTCAATATACCGTTCTTGAATGTCGCGCTTGCCGCGTCGGCATCGACACTGTCTGGAAGCTGCAGGGTGCGTTGGAAGGAGCCGTATGTTCGCTCGCGAACGATGAGTCCTCCGTCTTCAGTTTTTCGGTCGGTACTCCTTTCGCCGCGGATTGTCAGAGAGCCCTCACTGATCGAAAGCTCGATGTCATCCTCAGAGAGGCCAGGCAATTCAGCGGTGACCGTTATCGCCTTGTCGCTATCGCTGACATCCAGCCGGACGGAATCGGGTGCGGAGGGTGCGAACTCCGGAAATGGCGATGGCAGCATCCTCCAGAATTGCTCAAATGCGTGGTCAATGTCCTGCCGCAGCGCACGAAGCGGGTCCACCGGTCCCGTTTGCGGACCCACGTCCCGCCCGGTGCCGCTCCAAGGAATGAGGTCGGTGATTTTCATCGTCGCCTCACGCCGCCTTGACGGAAATCTTGGCAGCCGGCGCCGGTGTCGCCTTTGGCAGCGTCAGCCGCAGAACGCCGTCTTTGAAAATCGCTTCGATTTTTGCCACGTCGACTGGCTCTGAGATGACAAAACTCCGCTCGTAATTGCCATCCCAATACTCGGCGTGCTGCAGTGTGTAGCCTTCGGGGCGGCTCGGCACCGAGCGCGCCGCGATCCGCAAGAGCCGCTTGTCGAGCGTCACATCGAGGCTTTCGGGATCGGCGCCGGGGAGGTCCAAAACCATCAACAGGCTGGACTGGTCCTCGATTATATCTGCTGGAGGGACGAAGACCGGCGCATCTCGTGTGGCTTCGGCGGCCTCGCTTATGCTGGTGTCCTGAGCGGCCATGACGGGTCTCCTTCAAGTCCGGCTTATAGCGATTTTGCGAGGGCGATCAGCGTCGGGGCGAGGGAGCTCGAGCCGAAGCAGCCCGTTCCGGAACGCTGCGGCGGCCTTCTCCCCATCGACGCGGAACGGAAGGACAAGGCTGCGGGCAAAGGAACCCGCAACGCGCTCTTGGCGATGAACAACCGCGCCTTCGGCGACCGGGTCGATGTCCCGTTTTCCACGAAGGGTTACGGTGTTCTGATGGACCGCGATGTCGAGGTCATCGGCAGCGACGCCAGGAATCTCCGCAGTGATCACGGCGCCGTCGGGGCCCGTCCAAATATTGATTGGGGGAAATTCAGACGTTGTGGGGGCTCGCAGGTTGTTCATCACGCGATTCACATCCTGTTGCATGAGTCGCATCTGCCGAAATGGATCGAACGTGCGCCCCGCATTTCCTGGATAGGCGAGCATTTGCCAACTCCCTTTACTGACGTTGAAGGGATCGTGGCGACTCTCCGCCGGATTGGCACTGATGACCGTCAGTTATTTCGCGATTTGTCGGCGCTGGGGCATGACCAAAGGGGGACCGACCGCCCATCGGCCTAGACGGGGTCGCCGCCCAAGGTTTCACCGGAAGGGATGATCGTTCCAGCGTGCAAAAAGGGCCGCGGCGGTGCTTGACTCTCGAGGTTCCCGGTCCGGCCCCAATAGTCGCTAGCCCGGCGTTAGCGGCGGACGAGATCGCCCCACGCGGGATCCCATAGGTCTTCGTGCTCAAGCACGATCACGATCCTTTGAAAACCGTAACGCTGAAGCAGGCGCTGCGCCTGAGCGAGCGCAAGGCCTACATCGACCTCCTCGCTCTCGTCCGGGCCAATGTGAGCGCCTTCTCGAGAATGCGCCATCCATCCGAGGGTGGCCCGGATGGGGGCCTTTCCTTGCCAGTCGAAAATTGTGACGATGATCTCGTTCCCGGCAGCTGACCCGGGATCATCGAGGAGGGTATATCTGGGTCGCTTCTTCGCAGTCACGTTCGTGTCCAACCTCATGTCTCACTTTCGGGTTCACACTTCTCACCGCTCCGTCTCTGGACAGAACCTAGCCGCCGCTGCAAATTTAGTCCGTGGAGCGAGCCTGACAACTGCCTGCTGCATCTGCTATGGCTAGTTGCACTCGGCTGACACGAACCCAACTGTAGCCGAAAACCGATCCTGATTGTAGCAGGCAAGAGCCGATCCGCAGGATCTGTCAGACCGTGATCGGCGGAGACGCAAATGCCTGTGGAGGAAAATCAAAAGCTGGTCCGCGCGCTCGACGACCTCTTTCGCCTCTCCGCTCTGCAAGCGGACTGGAAGGACCTGGAGGAGGACGCGGTCGTCGAAAGCCTGGCCTCGGTCCTTGTGAAGACCCTCAACGCCGACTTTGTATATATGTCGATAGCGACGCTGCAAGTCGTCGTTGAGCTCGTGTATGGGCCCAACGGACGTCTGCCGCCGCCATTCGTTCCGACTGTCCGCAACTCCCTATTGGCAGCCATTACGGACGGGGGAGAGATCGTCAGCCCGGTCAGCGGCAATAAGGTCACTGTCCAAGCAACGCCCATCGGCAATCACGGCGAGGCGACCGTGATAGTCGCGTCGGATCGGCCAGATTTCCCAACTGAGGTGGAAACACTCCTTCAGCGCATGGCCGCAAGCCAAGCCATGTTGGAATTGCGACGCCGCGAGAAAACTGCTCCAAACGCATATCTCGCAAGGCTCATCGCCGCATCGTCCGACTTCATCGGAATCGTGAATCTTCAGGGCCGGCCGCTCTTCGTGAACCACGCTGGCCTTGAACATGTCGGGTTGGCTGATTTGCGTGAGGCGTCCGAGCTTCATATTGCCGATTTTCTGGCGCTCGGAGACCGCGATCAGCTGCGTTATGGCGTTTGGCATCGGATTCTCTCCGACGGGCGTTGGACGGGAGTGCTACGGCTGCTCCACACCAAGTCGAAGGATAGCCGACCTTTCCTGTTCGATTTCTACCGCCTCGATCTTCCCCCGGCTGGACCGGTCGCGATTGGCGTCGTCGGCAAGGAGGTTGCGAGTACGTCAAAGACGTTGACCGATTCAAAGGAGGGAGGATCCTCTGAGGTCACCGACGAGCGCGACCAGGCGGCAGCTCGCGTGCAAACGCTAAGCGAGCGTGAGCGGCAGGTGCTCGTCCGGCTCGCCGACGGTCAGGCTCACAAGGAGATTGCCCACGAACTCGGCATAAGTGTCCGAACCGTTGAAGTTCATCGTTCCCGCATGTTGCGGCGGCTAGGAGTGAAAACCGTCGCGGAGGCGATTAAGCTCGCGGTTCTTGCTGGCTTAAAGGAGTAGTGCCAAGTGATGATCCACCTCTAAGTGCTGAAAAACGGGTCGTGCAAGGCAAGATGTGACTCCCGCCCAGTAACGACGCGCCACCTCGTCCACTCTCTGAGCGGGCCATTTCCCTTTACGAGAATTCCCATAAGGTGAATCCACAAATAGCTCCTTACCCGCACGTTTTTCTATCGTCACCACGGTCGTCCAATTGCCTGGACGGTTCCGTTCTGAAGGGGTGTCGATGGAACGTTCATCGCGGTTTGACGGCTCGGACTGCGAGCCACGGATCAACAAGAGTCCGAGAGACCTAAACTCTATCGCCATCCTCAGGACGTTCCAGCGTGATCAGGACATCTTCGAACATTACCATCGTTGTGACTGGTGGTATCGCATCGTTTCCGGAGCGACACGCAAATATCGTATCCGCAGTGATGGACGACGGCAAATTGCGGACATTAACCTCCCAGGTGACTTCTTTGGATTCTCATCATCCGACGCGCACGCGTCCTCGGTGCAAGCAATTGTGGAGGGAACAATAGTTGCCTGTTATCCCCGAGCGGCAATTGAGGCTCTCGCGGACTCTGATCCGGCGACTGCCAAGCTCATCCGACTGGGAACCTTCGCGGCAATTGAAAGGCTGGAGCAGCAAATTTTCGTAGTGAGCACAATGTCGGCTCCGGAACGGGTGCGAGCTTTCCTGGTCCATTTTAGAGATAGGATCGGCCGATCTGGCGAAAGCGATCTAGCTCTGCCCATTACACGCTACGACATCGCCGATCTGCTCGGGCTCTCGACCGAGACAGTCTGTCGAGCGTTTACGGATCTCCGCGAGCGCGGCGCAATTTCTCTGGAAGGTCCCCGAAACGTCACGATCATTCGGCCTTAGGGAGTCTCAAGCACAGGACCTCTCTTCTCTATTCTGGATGAGGACGCAGCTCAGGGGCGCCGTGCATATCCGTACCGGAGTCTTCAACATTTGAGCTTTCCGCCTCCTGTAGTTGGTCGACGGTAGTTGAGGTTGCCGCCGGAGCGACGCCCAAGCCGCTGAGGGTTGCCTCTGCCATTGCCGGGCCTACGTTGTATTCGGCTGAGATTGCCCGGGTCGCACCGCGTTCTTGAAGATACGTGCGGTCAGCATCGCCGTGAGCGCGCACGAGAACTTCGGCGAGCGCATCTATCTCACGAGCGCGCTCGAGCACGCGCCGCGCTTCGTAGCCATCTGGAACGGCAATGACGATAAGTCGCGCACGCTCCGCACCCGCATCCTCAAGGACGCCCGGGGCCGCAGCATCGCCGTGCTTCACCGCTGCGCCCTCCTCACGAGCCTTTTCGGCACGTCGCCGATCTCGCTCAATTATAACATACGGAGTTCCTGCCTTGCGCAGCGCCGCGACGATCGTGCGTCCGACTCGGCCGGCCCCCACGACAATAACGTGGTCCGCCTGCGCCGTGGGACGATCTTCCACATGCAGACCCAACAAGGGATCGAAGTGACGACCCTCGCCACCTCCCGGCGTGGATGCGGTTAGCAAAGGCGCCATGAGCTTAGCAGCCGCAAACGCAAATGGATTGAGAGTGATCGAGAGCAACGCTCCGGCGAGGATCAGATCACGGCCCTCCATCGGCATAAGCCCCAGGGACACCCCGAAATCGGCGAGAATAAAAGAAAATTCCCCAATCTGGGCTAACGCCGCGGATACGACCAAAGCGGTCGACATTGGATAGCCGAGTGCGAGCACGATCCCCGTAGCGGTAAGAGCCTTGCCGAGCACAATCACTAGGACGACTGCGATCACCGACAGCGTATCATTCACAAGGATTGAGGGGTCAAAGAGCATCCCGACCGAAACAAAGAATAGCACCGCGAACGCATCCTGAAGCGGCAGCGACTCGGTAGCGGCCCGGTGACTGAGCTCGGACTCGCTGAGCACCACCCCCGCAAAGAATGCGCCAAGTGCAAAGGAGACGCCGAACAGCGCCGCCGACCCGTAAGCGATGCCCAGTGCTATCGCCAGCACCGCCAGCGTAAAGAGTTCCCTCGATCCTGAGCGCGCTGCCTGCCTGAGCAGCCACGGCACGGCACGCCGCCCGAAGACCAACACGACCGCAACGAAGGCGCTGACCTTGATCAGCGTGAGTCCAAGCGCGAGCCCAACACCTGCCGTCCCGGCGCCGATAGGCGCCGCCGGGGCGTCCGCGCCGACCGGTGCCGCGAACGAGGGGAGCACTACCAAGGCCAACACCATGGCGATGTCCTCGACGACCAGCCAACCGACGGCGATCCTGCCATTGGGGGAGTCCAGCAGACTTACTTCATCCAGCGCACGTAGCAGAACCACCGTGCTTGCCACTGAAAGGGCAAGGCCAAACACCAGGCCCGCACTCCAATTCCAGCCCCATGCCCTCGATACGAGGGTTCCAATGAGAGTTGCGGTCAAGATCTGGATCATCGCGCCTGGCACAGCGATCCGACGCACGACGAGAAGATCGTTCAGGGAGAAATGCAGCCCCACGCCGAACATCAGCAGGATGACGCCCAGTTCCGACATCTGGCGCGCCAACTCGACATTGCCCACAATGCCGGGTGTATTCGGACCAATCGCGATTCCGGCAAGCAAATAGCCGATCAGAGCCGGCAGGCGCAAGAATCGCGCGGCCAGTCCGAAGCCGAAGGCAAGCACGACTCCGAGCGCCAGCATTGTGATAAGTTCTGTTTGGTGCTGCGGCATGGTTCCGGTCGGGGTCGGTTGGCAACGAAAAAGATAAGCATTCTCGCACGAGACTTGCACTGACGATCGACAGCGTTATCGCCCGCTCGCGGCTTCCGCATTGATCTCAGCCCTCGTGAGTCACGATATTTGGCGGGTGCCGGCGCCATCAACCATTCCCTCTCACTCGCCCGCAGGCGGGTCAGGGTCTGGCGGGTTCCTCGGCAGGAGCAAATTGACGCGGGTGCCAGCCCCGGGCTCACTGTCAATGCGGACCTGCCCGCCGGATTGCGCGACAAACCCGTACACTTGGCTGAGTCCGAGCCCCGTGCCTTTTCCGTCGCCCTTCGTTGTAAAGAACGGCTCGAAGGCCCTCGCCTTAGTTTGGGCGTCCATGCCAACGCCTGTATCCGTGACGGTGATGCGGATCAGATGTGAACTGCTGGCGGCTCCGCCGGCCACAACGCCAGTTGCAATCGAGAGCGTGCCGCGTCCGTCCATCGCATCTCGCGCGTTGACAGCAAGATTAAGCAAGGCGACGTCGAGCTGGTCCGAGTCAATTTCTAGGGTTCCGACATTGTCGTCCAGCTCCGTCCGAATTGATATCCCCCTGCCGAGGGTTGGTCCGAGGATGGATGCCATCGACAAGATTCGCTCGTTGATGTCGACGAGCTTTGGTGAGAGGACTTGCTTTCGCGAGAACGTCAGCAGCTGCCCGGTGAGCGCCTCGGCGTTGTGCGTGCGCTGCATAATCTCTTGAATGAGTATCGCCACATCTTCAGGTGGGCCGCCCTCTCGTATCTTTGAGCCGATCAGCCGAAGTCCAGCCTGGACGACCATGATCAGGTTCCTGAAGTCGTGAGCTATGCTAGCCGCAAGTTTACCGAGAGCCTCCAGTTTTTGAAGTTCGCGCAGTCTTTGTTCATTGGCGCGTTGCAAGGACACGTCCCTCAGATTGGCGAGCAGGGCATGCTCGCCATTCCATTCCACCTCCACAACTCTGAGCTCCACCGCAGCCGGACTCAGGTTGGGGCGCCTAACTGTGATCTCGGTCGCTTCTCCTTCAACGATGGGACGGCCGAGCGACACGTCAAGAAGATCGCGCCTGCGTCGGCCGAAAATCCTGGCCGCTGCCGCATTGGCATAGAGCACGGCTCCGTCGGGATCGACGAGCAGTATTCCGTCAGCCGTGTTCTCCACGAGCAGACGAATCGAGGAGGGCGCGAGGCCAAAGTGGCTGTCGCCGTCATCGATCTCCAGGCGTTCGCCTGCCGATCCGGTGCGCGTGAGATTGTTCGTCATATTGAATGAGCAGCGTGATCGAACACGCCACCCGCGGCGTCGCCGAAGGTCTCTCCCTCACGCGAGCGGGATGTCATCGGTGTTTTTCCTTTCTTGGGCACCCAAAGAACGCGATGATCTGGTCGACGTTACTGAAGTCACCAATAATTCGACGAGGCGGTGTTGCTGAGTCATCCGAAAGCGTCGGGGTTGCGAGAACCCCAGCACTCTCCGCCGTTTCTGGGCTCGTTAGAACGTCGATGACTTCGATGCGGCACTTGTGCTCGTCGAGCGCAGCTGCGAGGCGATTTCGACTGATCTGCGCCCTTCGCCCACCCGGGGTTCCGTCGGCTATGAACAACCGAAGAACACGTGGCGTGGGACCATCTCCCGGGTGACCAGCCATCAGAAATCGCTCTCCGCGCATGAAGCGTCGCAATCGCTCGCATAGGTGCTCACGCCGTGGCTTGCCTCGTCAGGTGTCCCTTGCGACCCACCTTGCCCCCTGCGGGCGGGCGTCGACGCATCGCGAAAGCGTCCGCGTCTCTTCGACGGGGGGAACCAAGTAGAAATGACGGCCGTTAAATAGCCGGAATGGCAAGGACCACTATGTCGGTGATTTAGACCCATGACAGTGCCGAGTGGAGGACGTGCAATGAAACCGTTGCGCATCCTGGTTGTTGAAGACGACTGGCTTCTCGCGTTGGATCTGAAGAGCGTGCTCGAGCGACGCGGGCACGAGGTTGTAGGAACGGCGCAGACGCAACCGAGGCACTCGTAGCGGCGCTGCAAACTTCGCCCGACTTGGCGTTCGTTGATGTCAATCTTCGTGACGGGCCTTGGGGGACGAGTATCTCATCGGCGGTTGTTAGGGAGACGAAAAAGCCTGTGGTTTTTGTGACCGCTAATCCGGAGGCCATCCCGGGGGATTCTGCGTGCGCCTTGGGCGCCATTGAGAAGCCATGGAGGCCTGAGGTCATCGACAAAGTCCTCCATTTAATAGACCGATACGGAACCGACCCTATGACGCAACCTCCGTCACGCATGATCTTGCCGTCCTTGCTGCGCGGTCCTTCTCACTTTTCGCGTACGCTTCCAACTGTGCGTACTTGAGTGCCTTCTCTAGGGGACGTCTGTCCCGCTAGCTCGGTGAGTTCGCTTTCTTCGAGAGTCTCTTTTTCGAGCAGCGTCCGGGCCACCCGGTCCAATGACTCGCGTCGCTGCTGCAACAGGCTGACGGTCCTTGCGAAGGCTTCTTCCACGATGCGCTTCACCTCTTCGTCAATTTCGGCGGCCGTCTTTTCAGAATAGGAGCGTTCCTCCGGTCCGTAGTAGGGCTGATCGGTTCCAATAAATGAACGGCGGTCCCTTTCAAGGGCCACGTGGCCGAGCCTTTCGGTCATGCCATATCGCGTGACGATGGCGCGCGCGATATCAGTGACCTTAGCTAGATCGTCGGCGGCGCCCGTTGAAAGGTGGCCGTAGATGATGTGCTCGGCAGCCCTTCCGCCAAGCAGTACCGCCATCTTGTTCTCCAACTCTTCGCGGGTCATCAAGAAGCGATCCTCGGTCGGGCGCTGTATCGTGTACCCAAGGGCGCCCACCCCACGTGGGATTATTGAGACCTTGTGCACCGGATCGACCCCAGGCAGCGCCATGGCGACCAGCGCGTGGCCTGTCTCATGATAGGCGACGATCTCGCGTTCTCTCGGGTTGAGCAGCCGGTTGCGCTTCTCCAACCCTGCAACAATGCGTTCGACGGCGTTGTTGAAGTCTTCCATGCTCACTGCATCGGCTTTGCGCCGGGTTGCCAGCAGCGTCGCCTCATTTACGAGGTTGGCCAGATCGGCTCCGGTGAAACCGGGCGAGAGTGCGGCGATCTTATCCGCGTCAACGTCGGACGCGAGCTTGGCTTTCTTCAGGTGCACGTTCAGGATCTGGATACGGCCGGATTTGTCGGGCCGGTCGACCAAGACCTGACGGTCGAAGCGGCCGGCGCGCAGCAGGGCTGGGTCAAGGATTTCCGGGCGGTTCGTCGCTGCTAAAAGAACGAGACCAGTCGAGGAGTCGAAACCGTCGAGCTCGACCAGCAACTGGTTAAGCGTCTGTTCTTTCTCGTCGTGGCCACCCACAAGAGGTCCGAGGCCCCGCGCGCGGCCGAGCGCGTCGAGTTCATCGATAAAGATGATCGCAGGCGCCTTGGCACGCGCCTGCTCGAACAGATCGCGAACCCGCGCTGCGCCTACGCCGACGAACATCTCGACGAACTCAGAACCTGAGATGGAGAAGAAGGGCACGCCGGCCTCGCCGGCCACCGCCTTAGCGAGCAGCGTTTTACCCGTTCCAGGCGGACCGACGAGCAGCACGCCCTTCGGCATGCGTCCGCCAAGCCGGCCGTACCCGCGGGGATCTCTTAGGAAGTCAATGATCTCCTTGAGTTCATCTTTGGCCTCATCGACGCCGGCGACGTCCTCGAAGGTGACGCCGGTGTCCTTCTCGACATAGATTTTTGCTCTGGACTTGCCGATCTGCATCAGCCCCCCGCCGATGCCGCCACCCACCCGTTTGAGCATGAACATCCAGATGCCAAGGAAGATTACGACCGGGACAACCCAGGACAGGAGGTCTCGCAGGAACGTGCTCTCGATCTGGCCGCTGACGACGGTACCGTGCTGCTGAAGCTCGCGGGCAAGGTCGGGCTCGACGCGCGTCGTGATGAAGAAGGACCGGCCCTCGACGGGCTCCTTGAAACGCCCTTGGATAAACCGGTCCGATACTGCCACCTCTGCGATCCTGCCATCACGAACATAAGTCTCGAATTGACTGTAGGGAATTTGAGCAATTTGAGTGGCGCTCGCGTAAAGGTACTGAAACGCCATCAGTAAAAAGAACGCGCCGATCCAGTACCAAATATTGAACTGGGTCTTCCTGTCCATCTCCATTCAGTGTGCTCCGATTACCTGATGATCAGACGCATACGCGCGCCGTTGCGCACAAGTTCAACGGCGAGGGTGCTCTTCCGATCGGCGGTCCAGCGACGGACATCATTGATCGATGTCACCGGTGTGCGATTGATCGCCAAAATCATATCTCCGCGCATCAGACCAGC
Source organism: Hyphomicrobiales bacterium (assembly GCA_930633525.1). NCBI lineage: Bacteria > Pseudomonadati > Pseudomonadota > Alphaproteobacteria > Hyphomicrobiales > Hyphomicrobiales bacterium. The sequence goes on along the minus strand of CAKNFP010000003.1, from coordinate 118,126 downwards.
GCGCGCGGCCCGAGGCGGTCGGCGTTTCCGAGATGACGGAGATATCGACCACCGCCGGGGTAACGCGCTCTAGCAACGGCGCGAGCGTAGGAAGTTGCCCTGCCAATCCGGGAACGACCTGTCCAAAGGCGCTAGGAGGAATGCCCACCGCGGCTACGAAGATCGTGCAGAGAACAATGATCGAACGATGTACGACTGTGACTCTCTTGCTCATGAATACCCCCATGATAGCTCTACGATCGGGTTCGTCCTTTCCGCTTGCGGTCAGACGGGACGCCTGAAGCTCGGCCCGGAATGAACCGGGCCGAGCTTGGCAATCCGTCATACAGCGGACCAAATACGGTTGTGGGCAAACCAAATGCAGGCGCCCGAAGCCAAGGCCACCACGACGCCGGCGATTACGTGGGCCCACATGGCGCCCGTTAGGGCCGAGAACCCGAGGGCCCACGGTGCAACGAGTGCCCACAGGCCAGCCACCCCGTTGATCCACTCCTCGGCCTCGTGGAACGCAAGAAGGGCTACAACCGCGATTACCGAGATTGCTGCGCCGATGATCCAGGCATTCCAGGCGGCATAGGCGTCAGAGGTGAAGCCGAGATACCAGGGCGACAGCAGAAGACCGAGACCGGCAACGAGACTAACGACATCGAGGGCCCGCCGGCCGTTTGACGACAACGATTTCACCATTGGTTATTTCCTCCTTGTCGGTTGGATCCATCATCCGCAGATCGTTAATTGCCCCACCGAAAAGTGCTCCCGCGATGACGATCATCAATGAAAGTTCTGGCTTCCAGAGACCGCTGCAGTGGCACCCGCCGCGTGGCCAGGGAGCTGGTGGCGGGCCGGCGACGGCAGCGACCGCGCGGCGTCGCGATCAAGCTGGCACGGGTCAAGCTCGTCCCTCGTGAAGACGCCGGCGGCGATCTCTTGCAGGGCGAGGTCGAGGATGTCGGTGGTAGGCCGCTTGAGCCGAGGGGCGCTCCCCGTCTTGAGCGCCCTGCTCCGCGCTGCCGCGACGACCGTCAGCGCGAAGCGATTCCGCAGGACCTTCTCGCAATCGAAGACGACGAATGGGTCCACGGTCGCACCTCACGCGACCTTTCGTGTCGAGCGGGCATCGTCCGCAGCGACGCGACATTCGAGCGCAAGCAGCGCCTGTTCGACCTCATCAAGTCGCGTCGGGCGATTGTTCTCGGGCATGCCCTCGTTCGTCGCCAGATCGATCAAGTACTCGGTGTAAGCCCAGTTCATTAGAATCGATCGTTTGGCCTCTAGCGACAGCGCCGCGTCCGCCAAGACATCCATCGGCGACGCCCATGTTTCCGGACCCGCAGGATCGTTCCGATTCGCGGCGTCCTCCATAGCCTGTCCGTACTTTCGCTGCAGGTGCGATAACCCAAGCTTCGCCAGCGTCGCGTCGGAGAAGGGATGGTTTATGTGCGCCCCTGGTGTGCTCGTATGCCGGGGGGCCTGCCGCCCTCTCTCGATGACATAGGACAAGCCTTGCCGCTCCGCGTAATGAACCGCTGACTTCAGAGTCGGAAAGCTGAGCTCGACCTGAGTCAGTGTATCCTCACTGCCCGTCCAGCCCATCAGGGGCTCGATGAAAGGCGCGCTCCGCGGCTCGAAGCGCAGCTTCCAGCCCTTAGTGCGAGCCGTACCCGACGTCATCACCGAGCGGGACGGCTTGTAGATGTGCGCGAGCGCGTCTTCGGGGAACAACGAGCGCCCCATCGATAGTGGCGACGCGCGGTTGTCGTTAGAGAACTGTGACCGCGTCGGTCCAACCGATCCAGTATTCAAGGTGTGTCTGATATTCTCCGTCATTGCTATCCCTCCCAATTTGGCGAAGGATCTCGTCGGTGGCGGCCCGCTGGCCCGCCACCGACGCGATATACGTTAGCTCTTGATCGCGATACGCTTCACCTGCGACTGGGCCTTGGCGCTCTTGGGGAGCACGATGCTCAGCACACCGCTCTTGAAGCGCGCGTCGATCTTGTCCTCCTCGACCTCAACCCCCAGGGGGATGCGGCGCTCGAAACGTCCATAAAAGCGTTCGGAGAACTGCTTCTCCTTGTCCTCGGTCTCGGAACGCTTCTCGCCTTTCAGTGTCAGCACGCCGTCATCGATCAGAACCTCGACGTCCTTCTCCTCGAGGCCAGGGATTTCGGCCGTCACTTTGATCTCCTTGTCAGTTTCGGAGATTTCGACGCTCGGCCAACTGCCGGCGAACGACGAGAGCGAACCAAACGCGGGCAGCCGGCTGTCGAAGCCCCGAAACACGTCGTCGAACAGGCGGTTCACCTCGCGATGCAACGAAAGGAACGGATTGCGATCCTCGTCGCGATAAACAGAAGGGGCCTGATTGTTATTCCGACCCCACGGAATAAGGTCACGGACACTCATGATTGTTCTCCTTTCTCTTAGCTGGTTTGCAAAGTTCTGCCGTTGGCACCGGACGTACCGTCCAGCGCCGTGAAGAAACCCCCTCTGGCAGAAGCTTTAGGCGGCTAGTTTGTGAGGTTCGGGTTGATCGCGGTTACCCTTCGCCATCCCGTCAGTGGTCGCGATCGCGATGCGGCGCGGCTTCATTTCCTCGGGGATTTCGCGCTGCAGGCTGATCGTCAGCAGACCGTTGACTAGGCTCGCGCCTGCGACCTTCACGTGGTCAGCCAGCTCGAAGCGGCGTTGGAAAGACCTAGCCGCAATGCCTCGGTGCAGATATCGTCCGCTCTGATCGTCGCCGGACTTCTGCCCTGCAACGATGAGCATGCTCTGCTCCTGCGTGACGGTCAGCTCGTCTTCGGTGAATCCAGCCACCGCCATCTCGATGCGATAATCGTCGTCACCTGTCTTGACGATGTCGTAGGGCGGCCAAGCATCGATTGTCGCGAAGCGACCGGCATTTCCGAGACTGTTAAGAATTCGGTCGAAGCCGACGCTCGACCGATACAGCGGAGATAGATCAAACGCAGTGCTCATAGCCACATTCTCCCTTTGAGCAACATGGATACAAGATCGATTCCAGATCGATGAGGCGATTCAGCCACTCGATCCTGCCGGCCCCGACAGTGGCAGCCGGCGTTCGGTGATTTAGTTCAACCCGTTACCGGTTCAAGAGGCACGGTCACTTTTCTGACACCTACTATTACCCGATCAGGCCGCCAGCCGCTCCACCCATCCGCGGAGCGCCTGGGCATCTGTCAGGCCCGCCTGACGCGCCACGACTTTGCCTTCCCGAAAGGCCACCAAAGCCGGAATCCCCTGGATGCTATATCGCGCCGCAGCCTGGGGGTTTTCGTCAACATTCACCTTGGCGAACCGAACCCTGGGCTCTATCGATTTCGTAGTCTGTGCATAGATTGGCCCCATCGCACGGCATGGGCCGCACCAGGGAGCCCAGAAATCTACCACAATCGGAATGTCTGAATTCGCGACGTGCCTCTCCAATCGCTCGGAACTTAGATCGATTGGAAAGCCCTGGAATAACTTAGCGTGGCAACGCCCACACTTTGCGGCTTCGGCTGGCCGATCGGTCGGTACGGCGTTGATACTGTCGCAGTTCGGGCATACGACCCGGCGTTTCTCCGTCATCTTCGGTCTCCTTGTACAAGACGTCTTGCCATCACATCTGGTCAGAAATTGCGTTGTTTCCTCGGGCTGCTTCATTGGCATGTGCCGTGGACCGCACTTATATCGATGTCGTGGTGCCGGCGGACAACCACGGCACATCGTCAACCAACGGAAAGGATCTAATTGAAGAGGTTTAGCTATGGACAGCCACACTGGTCAGTTGAATGTCCGGCCGAGCCGTATTGAGCAGCTCGAAGCCGATTTCGCCGCACTCGCACCGAAGTTACCGGACGGCGCCGAAAGGAAGGCGCTTTCGCTGCTCCACGGGATGGTTCAGGAGCTCTGGCGAGTCCAGACGTTGGGCAGCGGGAACCAATCCCGGTCGGGACCCACCATCGAGGACATTGTCGACCTCCATGAGCACGCACCCGCGATGGAAGGCGACGCACGCAACACCCCGCTCGCCGTGGGAGAACAAGCGCCCGACTTCGCGCTCCCTGATGCAAATGGTCGGATCGTGCGCTTGTCCGATTATAGAGGGCGTCGCGTCGTTCTCGCCTTCTATCCGCTCGACTGGAGCCCAGGCTGCAGTCGCCAGCTTGATCTCTATCAGCACGAGCTCGATGAGTTCGGCAAGCGTGGCGCCGATGTGGTCGGCATTTCCGTCGACAGTCTGTACAGCCACGGGGCCTGGGCGGCTGTGCGCGGCTTGACCTTCCCGCTGCTGGCCGACTTCAATCCGAAAGGGGATGTTGCCCGGCGATATAAGGTCTGGCGCGAGGCTGAGGGATTTTCTGAACGAGCCCTATACGTCGTCGATGAGAATGGGGTTATTCGCCACTCTCAAGTGTCACCGAAACTCCAGCACGTGCCGGACATCTACGAGCTGTTCGAGGCGCTGGATCGGCTGGCAACCCCCAAGGCAGCTTGAGGAGGATGCACCATGTATGCGTCGGCGTACTCTCCAGTTCGTAGGCGGCCACAGACCGCAGATGTAGCGGTTTACGGCAGCAGATGGTGCGGCATCACCATGATGGTGCGCCGGCATCTCGATCGCGCCGGAGTACCTTATCGATTCATCGACTGGGAGGCCTATCCAGAAACAAGAACCCAGCTCGAATGGATCGCGGGTGGCCGGATCGGAAGCCCGACGGTCACGATCGGGGGCCAGGTCCTCGTCCAACCATCGTTGCGTGAACTCGATTGGGCCTTGAGCCGGGCCGGATACCGTTGAACCGCGTTCCAACAAGCAGACCAGCGGCCGAGATCAAAGTCTCGGCTGCTCGGGTCGCGCGTTGCGCGCATCGGAGATGGGCGTGAATCGAAACGCAGGCGGCGCCAGCGATTTGTCGCCATCGGGTCGAAACAGACGTCACGCGCACCACGGCGCTTCAAGGACGACGACGGCGCTGCTTCAGGTGCTCCCGCGTCTCGCGTTCCCGGATCTCCTGTGCGGTCTCGAGGCAGGTGAGCAGTTCCACATAGCTGGGCGTGGCACCCAGCGAGCTAAGGCTGACGCAACTGGAGCGATCCCGCGCGTCGAATTTCGACCATGATGCCTTCAGACTGTTGAGTGCCTCACGCTCGCGTTCGATGCATGGCTGCCGGTAGTCGGGTTCGTGAAGAAGCTCCGCGATCCCCCGACAGAAGCGTTCGGCGCTATAATTTGGTACGGACCCTCCCGTCAGAACCACAAGGGACACAGCGGCTCCTTGGAGCACAGACAGCATGATACTTCACCAGCAGATGGCGAAACGTCTGTCAAAACGCGCCGACGTGACCTCGTGTGAGATCTCGTGCCCAACACACAGGTAATTCTTCTCTTTGTTGACGCAGACAGTTCTCAACATCGTTTTCATCTCGCATATGAGCGTTGCCACAGCATTTCCGTGGTTTGCTCTGCAGAGCGTTTTCCTTCGGAAGTCTTTCTTGAGCCCGGAGGCGATCTGGGGCAGAGCCGACCCGGGGGCGCAACGCAATGTCTTTCCGGACGCGGGGTGAGCGCTCCGGCGGCGCCGGCTCGCGCTGGTGGACGAGCAGCACTCTCTTTGCCCTTGACATCAGTCATCGGCCTGCTCCTTGGCCACCGATACCCGCGCCGGTCGGAGAAGACGTCCGCCAATAGTAAAACCGTCCTCCAGGACGTTCGTTACCGTTCCTGGCGGATGCGACTGATCGGCCGATTCCATAAGGGCTTCATGACTGGTTGGATCGAAACGCGTCCCGAGAGCCGAAATCTTTTTGATTCCAAAGCGCTCAAGCGTTTGGAGAAAGAGCCGTAAGGTGGTGGCCACGCCCTGCGTCAACGCATCGCCGGGCTCGCTTGGTGCGGCCGTCTTGGCATCGATTACGCGTTGGAGATTGTCTACGACAGGCAGCAGCTCTCGCGCGAACTCCGCAACCGCAAACTTGCGCGTCTCCTCAGCCTCTCGCTCAGCCCGTCGCCGAACGTTTTCAGCTTCTGCTAGTGCTCGCAGCAATCGATCTCGAAGTGCGGCGTTCTCAGCTAGCAACGTTGCAGCGTCTATAGCGTCAGTGGCGACAAGCTCATCTTCCTTGCTGTGTGGCGATGACATGCTAGCTCCCGATGCACCCGTCTTGGACCTGCGCGGCGGTCGCCTCCTCTGCCGGCCACCCATCCGGTAGTTTGCCCGTGACGAAAGGGAGCCGCCCTGACGACCGTCAATTCTCACACGCCTGCGTGCTTCTGAGGGATGCCCCTTTAGAAGGAGCAATGTCCTTCCGCACCGGGGGGACGACCTGGCAATGCTGTCCAACACTTATGTCAACACGCTGCTGTTCGGCGTTTATCCCTACATCTGTCTTGACCTGGCACTCCGGCTATGTCGACGAACTGCCGGAAGCCACTATTGGCGTTCGGCACTCGACAAGCTGACCACGCTTGCGTTCACACTCGACCGCGCGACATGGGATCCCGTCCGACGAGAGCTCAACGTGATCTACGAGGCCGATCTGAACGGACAGCGGCGCCGGGCCTGCGAACAAAAACTAGCAGCTTGGTCGAAGCGACGGTTTGCTGCGCGATCCCGACCGCTTCGATGCTCTGGCGCGTGAGCTTTCGAACTGCCCATCAGGGCAACAAGGCGGCAATTTGGGGCAGATTGGCCGCGGGGACACCGTGCCTGAATTTGAACAGGCCCTTTTCAAGTTTGGTGCGTCAGGGGTTCTCCGCGATCTGATTAAGACGCGTTACGGGTTCCATATCGTTGCCGTCGATCGAAGCATCCCAGGCAAGAAATTACCCTTCGAAACCGTCAGCGGACAGATCGCCGAGCGACTGCGTGCAAAGGTCGAGGAAAAAGCCGTTCGACAGTATGTCAGGGTGCTCGCCGGCCAAGCGAAACTCGTAGGGGTTGATCTTGATGGCACCCAAACCCCCCTCGTGCAGTAAACGATCGACGACGCCTGATCACGGTATACGCCAGCAGCTGTCTTCCTCGATACACCACGTCGGACAGCGGCCCGAAGTTCGACCGGATTGGTCACGCCTGCAAACGTCTGCCAGCGGCTGCTCCGTCGAATATGGCTCGGCGCCATGCGTCGATCTCATTCGGGTCAGCCGGGAGAACGTGGAACAAAGGCGCGGCAAATTTCTCCCACGCCTGCTCGAATGCGGGTGAGACGGAGGTGAGAACGGGCAATCCGGCATCGATGGCCGCAGCAAACGCTCCGCTGAGGCCTTCTCGTGATGCTTCGAGCTTGCCGAACTTGCTCAACATGACGAGATCGCACCCGGCGGCGATATCCTGTTCGATGGCTTCGGTTGCCGAGATGGCGCCAGCGCCCTCCAGATGACAAGCTTCGGCGCCGCGACCAAGGTCCTGGAATATCGGATAGAGGGTGCCGCTGGCGATGCTGCGCAAATACCCGGCATTGCATTTCCGATCCGCAAGACCGTGCGGCTCCTCGACGACGCCAGCGATGCGAATATCGGATTGCCAACGCTCTGCCAGTTCCCGCAACAGATTCTGAATGACCGAGCTCGGCGATCCCTTCACCACGGCTATCCGTTTCATGGATGTCTCCTTCAAGGCGTGCGACTGGTGTTGTTTCAGGTCTTTGTCTGATCGAGCGTGCCCAGCATAAGCGTGGAATGCGCAAATGCGGCGCCGGCTCTCATCTCTGCCGCGACCGAGACCGCTTCCATCAACTCCTGCGCCGTCGCACCCGCGCGTTGGGCCGACTTGGTGTGTCCGGTGATGCAATACGGACATTGCGTAACGTGCGCGACGGCCACCGCGATCAACTGCTTAGTCTTGCTCGAGAGCGCTCCTTCCGAAAACACCGATTTACTGAAAGCTTGGAATGCGGCCTCGGTGTCAGGTCCCAGGCTTCTCCGCAGTTCGGCCAATTCACGTGGAGCTTTGGGACAGATGTCCGCGCTCATGGAATGTCTCCTGATTGAGGAAGCCGATCAGATCCTGGGTAACCTCTAAGTCGATTTGGCTGGGTTGTTGCCGGCTACCGTAGCAGCGAAGCGCGGACTCTGGATTTTTCCGTTGCGACCCGCCATGGCCAGTTCGATGCTATCGGCGATGCGCCGCGCACGCTCGATGAAGTGTTGTGCCGCGGTTGGCGGACAAATCTCGTTAGCGGTGTTTTCGAATAAAGCGATCCAGCGATCGAAATGAGTGGCGTCGACTGGAAGATCGACGTGCACTTGCATCGGCTGGCCGTGGTATCGGCCGGACATCAACGCAACCGAAGACCAGAATGCGCAGAGTTTGGCGATATGTTTTTCCCAGTCGGCGATTCGCGGGGCGAAGACAGGCCCAAGCAGCGGATCGGCCTGAACCTGCCGGTAGAACCTACGCACGAGACGTTCGATCATCGCTTCATCGATACCGGTCCTCTCCATGATCTCCCGTGTGATGCGTGCACGCCGCGCTGGACCACCTTCATGTGTCGCTGCCCCCGCAGGCTCATCGCCGGAAGCTCCCGCCACCGGCGGCTGCGGATTGCTGGGTACCGTTCCAGTCATTCGGCGGCGATCAACGGTAGGTGTTCAGAGGTGAGCGCCGCGTCGCGCCCCGCAGCGACTGCGAGCCAGTCGCGGTACAGTCCTCGGTCCTCCTTGGAGAATGGGATGCGTCGCTTCATGTCGTCGAACGTCTCACCAGGATGGCATTGATCGTAGTCCTCGCGAACCAGCGATTCGAGATAGACGCGTTCGGCGTCGTCCTTCGGACGGACGAAATAGTGGGAATTGCTCAACATGATCTGCTCCTTTCCTCGGCGTACTTTTCCCGATCCGCTCTCTCCTCAGCTTCCAGAGCTTGGATGATCCATGACGGGCATTCCCCGATCCCGAGGCTGGCAGCGGCAAACAGCATCTCAAGACGCTCTGCGCGCCTCGAGGAAAGCGCGGTCCCATGTGGATCGTTCGCGACAACGTCGTTCCGTGATGAGATGCTCGATTGTCTCGTGAGAAATCCAAGCATTATCAGTCTCCCGGGCTCGCTCCCAGTTGCAGGCGCACCCGCCAGACGTCTGGACCTTGTTCAAGATAGATCCATTGACAGTGCGCTCCATGTTTCGCCTCAAGCTGAAAACGTAACGGCTTCGGATCGTGATCTACGACGAGTTGAAGGCTTGCGCCCGGCGCGAGATGGGCGAACAATTGCTCAATAATCGTGTGGCGATGCCGCGGATCGATGTCCTTGACGTCGATGACACGTTCCGTTGCGGCGGAAATCGTTCTCATCCATCCACACCTTTGCTCGAAGATGTTACCGCGATTGCGGGGCGCGGCGGCGCGATCTGCCACGCCGCTGCTTCGCTTTCGACGAAGAGGCAGGTGACGTAAGTGATCAAATGCCTTGCCACCGTTTCGCCCAGCGCCCCAACCAGCAGCTCCCGATAGTAGGGTTTGACAATTCGGCCGGTTACACCGCGATCTGCGCATATCAAGTCGATGATGTTGCGCGCTAGTGGAGAGAGATCGCAAGGGCTCGCATCCGGATCGACGATCACCCGCAGCGCCTCCTCGATACGGTTCCAACTGCCGCCGGAGATATGCGTCAGGACATTGTTAATATGCGGATGACGTCGAAACGCCGCCACTATGAAAAATGCCAGCTCTGGAACCGTCATCCTGAAAGAAGGAGGCGTGGCGCTTCTGCGTGAACTTTCCCTTGGCGCGCTCTGCAGCGATGTCTCCTGGCTCAGCGTCGCGCCCTCAAGCGCGCTATCCGCGACCGCCTCAATCTCAAGCAGCATAGCCGCCTCCTATAAGATGCATTTAGAATATATCTTTTAGCAGGAGACGCAAGGGCAAAATCGTCGCGGTCGCAGAGGACGTGTTTCCAGATCGACTCGGCAGGAGCCCTGAACGAACGAAAGTCATGATCTCGCGCACGCGTGTTGTGTCGCGAGCTGCAAACCGATCGTCAAGGTGCCGCCCAGTCTTATGGAACTTGTCGCAGAGGAGTTCAGTCGACTCAGGCAGCCGGTTGGAGACCGAAGTCGTCGGGACTGAGCATGAGGTCGGCGAGCGTGTAGCGGTCGAGCGTTCCGATGAACGCCGCGAGAGCTTCATGGAGCACGCCCCGTAAACGGCAGCGTGGCGTCAGCACACAGCGATTATCTTTGGTGAAGCATTCGACCAGCGCGAAATCCGGCTCTGTTGTGCGCAAAACATCGCCGAGATTGATGCGTCCTGGGCGCTTGGCGAGCGCCAGCCCACCTGACCGGCCACGCACGGCCTTTAGGAATCCTGCACGAGTTAGCTGATTGACGACCTTCATCAGATGGGCACGAGAAATATCGTAAACCTCTGCCGTCTCCTCAATCGTGATCAGCCGATCCTCCCGCGCCGCCGCGTACATCAGCACGCGCAGCGCGTAGTCGGAGAAATTGGTCAACCGCATTCGCTTATTTCCTACACTCCGACGAATCCGAATGACCAAAGATGACCGCACAAGATATCTTTTGCAATAATGCGTCGATCACCAAGAATCCGACCCGCCACAAAAAGATACATTGACAATATATGTTTTAGGCGCGAACGTATACCCCCGAAGCGCCGCGTTATGGGGGCGACGGGCAGCATCCAGTCGCGGTTCCGGTCTCGCGCATGGCGCTGATGCGATCAAAGGAGCAGTTCCATCATGCCTCAGACACAAACGGCCCCAGCCGTCAGCGAAATCGATGTTCGAAGCCTCGTTCCAGCGCAGCGGCACGCAAAAATCTTCGAGCTTGTGGGTCAGCTCGCACCGGGCGGGTCATTTGTCCTCGTCAATGATCACGATCCAAAGCCGCTCTACTACCAGCTTGAGGCTGAGCATCCGCAGCAGTTCTCCTGGACCTATCTGGAACAGGGTCCACAGGTATGGCGGGTCGAGATTGGACGCTTGCTGAAAGCAGCTTGAGGTTCCCGGATGTCGATGCCGGCAGGTTCCGCGGCCGGCATCGCTCCGCACGGAAGGAATGCGATCGTGCCTGGCGCAACGCTCTCTCGCTGGACCATGTCTTACTTCGCGGCTGCGCTGATTGCGCTCGTCGCCGCCGAGCTCTTGATGGCGATCGGTTACGGTTATCCGAACGCACCAGTGGAATCTGCTCAGACACTCGTCCTCGTGCATCTGGTCGCGTTGGGCTGGCTCAGTCTGCTCATGTGTGGAGCGCTGTTCCAGTTCGTCCCGGTGCTGGTGGCCCGTCCCCTCTACAGCGACGCGCTGCCACTCCCGACCCTCCTGTGCCTCGTAGCGGGAGTTGTGGCGCTTCTTCTCGGCTTCTTGCAGATGGGCGGTACTGTCTCCATTGCGTTTGCTTTCCTTCCGACTGCTGCCACGCTACTGGCCATCGGCTTCGGCCTTGTCTTGTGGAATCTGGGTCGCACGCTCTGGGCTGCGCGTCCATTGCCGCTCCCTGCGTGCTTCGTCGCCGTTGGTCTTTGCAGCATTGCTGTGACCGTCACGCTCGGGATCATTTTCAGTCTGGTGCTCGGCGGGGTTACCGACAATCCGTATCTTGTCGACATTGTCGTCAGCGGCGTACCGCTTCATGCAATCGCCGGTCTCGGCGGCTGGTTGACGTTCACCGCCATGGGGGTTGCATATCGCCTTCTCGCGATGTTCATGCTCGCCCCCGAACCCGGTGGCCGGCGTTCGCGTGCAGGCTTTTATTGCGGGACGGCGTCGCTTGCAGTTGCCGTCGGCGGCGGCGTGACGGCGATCTGTCTCGCGGCAAGTCTGACGCTGATCTTGGTCGCGGCCGGTTTGCTCGGACTGTGTGCGCTTCTTCTTTACGGCACTGACATCCTGCACCTCTATCGCGCGCGAAAACGCCGTGTGATCGAATTGAACAGCCGGATGGCGGGTTTTGCGATGGCCGGCCTCGCCGCGAGCGTGATCTTGATCGCCGCGCTGGCCGGTTTCGGCATCCTGGCACAGCACGCTGCTGCCGTTGTTTTTCTGGTCGCGTTCGGATGGCTGTCAGGGCTGGGATTGGCCAAGCTTTACAAAATCGCAGCCTTCCTGACCTGGCTCGAATGTTACGGGCCGGTCCTCGGCAAGACGGCAACGCCGCGTGTACAGGACCTTGCCGTCGAACGCCGTGCTATCCGGTGGTTCCTGCTCTATTTTCTCGGCGTTTGGGGCGCGACCGCTACATTGTTGCTCGAAATACCAACGGTGTTTCAGGCTTGCGCTGGCCTGATGCTCATCGGCAGCCTCGGCATCATCGTTCAATTGGTGCGCATCCGCCAGTTGCTGGATGTCAACGTCACTCTACGCCTGCCGCCAGGCGTAAGCGTGCCGCGGTTGCTGCTTTGCTCGGCGCAACATGACTAGATCACAGGAGGTAATCATGACGACATCTTTTATTGACGTCGACGTACGTCCGACCCTGCGTGCCGGCGGCGAGCCGTTCGGCGAGATCATGAACGCTGTGAACGCACTCAAACCTGGCGAAGGCCTGCGCCTGCTTGCGACATTCAAGCCGGTGCCCTTGCTGAGTGTACTCGGCTCCAAGGGGTTTGAACACGAAATGCGAGAACTGGGCGATGGCGACTGGGAAGTTCTGTTCTCGCCGTCGGTTGCCGCGCGCCCGCAACCGGAAGCGGGTGCACCAGGAATCCGAAACGACGGCGCGTGGCCGGAACCGCTTCGGCACATGGACAATCGTGACCTCGATCCGCCGGAGCCGATGGTCAGGATACTGGCGGCGACGGAGGAGATGGCGCCCGGCGAAGTGCTGTCGGCGCTGCTTTGCCGCGAGCCGATATTTCTTCTTCCAGAGCTCGCCAAGCGCGGGCACGCGTGGAACGGAGGTTTTGAGCCCGACGGCATCACCTACAAGATCCTCGTGCGTATCGGGGGATCTCGCGGCGCACCGCCGCCTGCCGCCGCCTGACCCCCAAGGATTTCTCGGGAGACAGCGACATGTTCATCCAGACCGAAGCGACGGCAGACCCGGCAAGCCTCAAATTCCTACCTGGCCGCCAGGTCATGGCGCAAGGAACGCTGCAAATCCCCGATCGGAAGGCGGCGGCCCGATCCCCGCTTGCCGTCAGGCTGTTTAATGTCGACGGCGTTACGGCGCTCTCCTTTGGGGCCGACTCCATTACCATCACGAAAAGCGGCGGCGACTGGCAACATCTGAAGCCCGCGCTGCTCGGTGTCATCATGGAGCATTTCATGTCGGGGGCGCCGATCGTTCTCGATCCCGCCGGCACCAGCGAGGACATGGGCTCGGCGCAAACGCAGAGTATCGCCGCAACTGTCAAGCAAGCGCTGCGGCTCGTGATCGATCCAGAGCTTGGCTACAATATAGTCGACCTCGGCCTCGTCTACGATATCGCGATCGAAGATGGCCGCGTCGCCAATATCACCATGACAACGACGACACGCGGCTGTCCGGCAACAAACTATCTCAAGGATGGCGCGCGGGACGCAGCATGGTCGGTCAGTGGAATCGAATTTGTCGAGGTGAAGCTCACCTATGAGCCATCATGGACCCCGGAGATGATGAGCCCAGAGGCGAGGCGCCACCTCGGCATCTCCGATGGAGAGGGATAGTGAGCCATGATAGTCGAACGGAAGCCGAGAATGCTTCCTCGTCGATAGACGATGAGCTGTGCGAGATTCTGCGCGCGAGCCTTCAGGCCCTCGCTGCCGCAGGTCAGTCCGAAGCAGCATGCCACCTCGCAGCACGCGCCTGCGCGGCATTGCGCCAGGAGAATCCGGGGCGATGGGGTAAGTTCAACGGATTGCTGCATCTGCTGAGTCCGATGACGGGTGACGTCGGAACCCGAAGCGGCGCGGAAAGAGGACGGGATGGCTGACCACAACGGCGACGAACAGAACCGGCGTCGCGAGGAGCAGGACACGGAGACGGCTTCGGCGGCCACGCTCCTGCCGATGTTGATTGGCGGGCTTTTCCTGATCGTCATCGGGATGGTAGCTGTGATGATCTTCACGTAATCATCAGTCAGGCATCGAATGAGTTTGGCGCTAAATATAGCCGCCCATCGGCTGAAGGAACGCAAATGCTCGGAGCCCTCATTGCTCAACTGGATCGGCCGGAACTGGCTGCACAAGTGCTGGATACGCTGGACCCCGATCTGGCGATTGCCATCGAGATGCGTGCGGCCGACGCATCGATGGCGACCGCGGACTTTGTCGCCGGAGCAGTCCGGGCATTTATCGATAGCGCCGACGATGATCTGTGGTTCCAGATGCTCACGGTTATCCGCAAGGCGCATGATCCTGGATTGACGGCCGTGCAGACCATTCTGAAGTGGGTTGCAACAGAGCGACAGGGCGCCGCGTAACGAGGCGCGGTTCAAAGCAAGCAAAGCGACGCTCGGAGTGGCAGTAAGATGACGATTCCCTTGCAAATACCGGTCGGTTTTGAAGCTTACGGGCGCTCGCCGGATTTTACTTCCGAGACGCTGCCTGCCCGTCTTCAGTCCGCGCATTCGACGAAAGCCGGCACATGGGGATTGCTGCATGTCCTTGAGGGTGAGGTGCTCTTTCAACTCGAGGCGCCTTACCGGGGCGAGCGGCGGGCACGCGCCGGCGAGACGATCGTGATCGAGGCTGAAATTCCCCATCATGTCACCTTCACCGAGGCGGGACGGATCTACATCGAGTTCTACCGGAAGGCGGAAGGTGGCGCCACCTCCTGAGATCCACCGCGGCTTTCAACAACATCGGTAGGCGAGGCGTCGGCCGATCACGAAGCTGACGACAATGAGCCCAAGCAGCTTTGCCACTTCGATGCCGATATAGACATTGTGCAGGTTGGACGCCGGCGGCTGGAGACCGGCGATGATCAACCCGACGCGTCGATCGAGCACGGGCAGCAACCACGCCGCTTGGAGCACGACGAGGAGCGCGACGAGGACAGCAGGCATTTGCGATTGCACTCCGCGGCCGGGAAAGCAGAACAACAAGCAGCGCGGCGAGCGCCAGTAGCCATTCCATTTTGTTGAAGATCGCAAAAGTGTGACGGCCGACGTCGAGGGCCACGGGTAACATCAGGCTAGGCGCGAGGAATTTGGCGGGCGTCGCCAGGAACGACACGCCGGCGAGCAGGCCAATCCACAGCACCACAATCACAAGAGCGACAACGTCAATGATGCGACTCTCGGCGTGGTTTGTCATTGCAATCTTCCATCAGGCAGATTAACATACATCCAGAATATATCTTTTAGTGCGATTGGCAAGGAGGTGCATGATGGCCGCGATGGTGAAGTCGGACGTTGGCGTTCCGCCCGTGACCGACCGGGCTGTTCCTCCCGGTGAACTGAAATCGGATATCGTCTCGCAAGCTTCGTGGGACTCTTTCCCCGCCAGCGATCTTCCAAGCTGGATTAGCCGTCCCCGCCGCGATCTGGTAGCTCCGAAGCGATAAGGATCAGTATCATGCGTGTTGAAATTACTGATGGCGATATCCTGGTCGACGCGCAATTGCTGGGCAAATTGCTGAACGTTTCAGCGGCCGATCTCCCAGACTTGATGCGCAGCCAAGCAATTACGAGCTTGTGCGAACGCGGAGTCGACGATCACGAGGGCCAATACCGTCTGAGTTTCTTCTATCTGAACCGCCGGCTCCGCCTCGCGGTCAATCGGACGGGGCAAATCGTTCAACACACTACGGTTGATTTCGGCACACGACCATTGCCGCCAAAGTTGCGTCGGCCCGGCGATTAGACTTCGCGACAAACCTGACGATGGCCCAACATTCGAACCTGTCGGGACCAACCGGAAAAAATCTCGACCTGAGGAACATGCTTTGTCTGCTCGCCGAGACAACCGTATTCAGCGCCCTTGGCGATATGGCTTGGCAAAAGCGTCGCGTGCCCACGCAATGATGGCGGGATCCATGAGGAATGTTCGTCACCTCTAATGCTTGGAATTTCATAAAGTCCATCGAGGACTCCGACAACGAGGCGGCGGTCCAGCAGCTCTTGCTCAGACAGGCGGCTGCCTCGGGATTCAGATGGGTATTTGCCGGCCATGTTCCGAGCGCGACGATAAAGCCCCGTGACATTGCTTCTCATGTGCTCTTCCAAGAATTTCCCGAGGGCTGGGCCGAACGCTACAACAAGAATCACTACGCATTGCGTGATCCGGTCGTGCGTCATCTCCAGCGCAAGAGACATCCGTTTACTTGGGACGAATCCTATGCAGCCGCGACGCGGCGTGAGGACGTGAAGTTGGTAGGAGGCGAGGCGGCCGCGTTCGGGCTGAGAACCGGCTACGTCATACCAATCCATCTCGTCGGAGGCCTCTTGGCTGCGGTCTCATTTGGAGCTTGTCACGCGGATCTGAATCCCGACGCACTCGCCGAGCTCGCTTTCGCCGCCAATTTCGCGATTGGTCACCTCCTTCGGTTGCGCCACAAGCCTAAGGACATGGAACGCATGGTAACACCGCGTGAGCGGGAGTGCATTCTGTGGGCTTCCGAAGGAAAAACGGACTGGGAGATTTCGGTGATCCTGGGCATCTCTCCCCCGACTGTCGCAAAGCACCTGCTGTCGGCACGACAGCGGCTCGACGTCACGAACCGGGCCCACCTCATCGGCGAGGCTATCCGCCAGAAGATCATCCGCTGACTTGAGAGCGATCAACGCTGCCGCTGGCCCTTGATCGACTGCGTCTCTCCTTTCGCCGCCTCCAGCTCCCGCACGATGCGCTCCTGCTCCGCCCGAAGCTTCGCGAGCGCATCGGTCTGCACCAAGGCGTTGGGGATGGTCTGGCCGGGGTGCTCGGCGATCATGCGCGCCGCGTCCGCAGCGGCGGCGGCTTCGCGGGCTTCCCTCGCGGCCGACTGTTGCGACCCGGTGACGATCGCCCTCTCGGCGCGGAGCTCTCGCTGCGATGTCGGATCCATGGCTGCGTTCGCCTCCTGTCGCCGCTCGGCATCGAGAGCGCGGTCGGCGATGCGCTCGGCCGCGGCGGCCTCGCGCCGCTCCTGCGCGCTGACCTCCTGCGCGCGGGCCACGAGCCTGTCCGCGTTCTCGCCGACGATCGCCTCGACCTCGGTTCGGCTGAGTTGCTCCACGCCGCGCTCTTGTGCCCGCTGCAGGTCGATCCTGTTCGCGAGCGTCTCCAGGTAGCGCGCCGACGTCTCGCGAAACTGCTGCTTGGTCTGTCCGTCGAGCAGGTCACTTGTCCGCGACACCGCCTCGTTCATGACACGCAGGTCCTTAGCCATCTGCTCGGATGTGATCGCCATTGCTGCATCCTCCTTCGTCAAGTGCTCCACACGCTTCCCGATCGCCTGCAGGATCCCGCCGACGGCCTGTGCCAGGAGCAGCCGCTCGAGCATGTCCTTCGCTTGCAGGTTTGCGGGCTGCTCGGCCGCAACGGCGCGCCACGCGACCACGCTCTCGTTAACTGCCGCGCGCGCCGGCGGCGACATCGGCAAGCGGATCGGGTTCGACCGGGCGACCGCGATGCGCTGGCGCGCGTTGTCGATGAGCCTGCGGTTGGCCGGGTCGGCGGCGTAGGCCCGGTCCCGCGCCTCGCGTGAGGGGCGCGGCCGGTCGGCGGCGTCGACGATCGCCTTGTCCTTGGGGCCGTAGCTCTGCGACGACGCGCGCTCCCGCGCCGACGTGGCGACGATGCGAAGCCCTTCCGCCTGGGCGTGCTGCGCGTAGGCCGTGCGCCACTCGCGGAACGTCTCCGGCCCCGGGTGCAATTTCTGGCCGGACTCGCTCTTCGCGGCGATGACGGAGTGGACGTGGATGTGACCGGCTGCCTCCTTGTCGACGTGGATGCCGAACATGAACTTGTGGTCGCCGAAGCGTTCGTGCAGGAAGCTCCGCGCCGCGCGACGCAGCGCCTCGACGTCGGTGCCCGCCTTCGCCGACAGCATCAGGTGCATCGTGTCGCGCACCGACTGGGAGCGCAGCGACGGCCCCCACTCGCGCGCCGCGATCCGGGTGTCGGCGACATTGGCGATCGCCTTGCCCCTGTCGTCGACGGCAGCGCCGTGCTCGACCAGCCTGTTGAGACGGTAGGTGACGCCGTTGCGGCCGTGGTTGGTCATCCCGGGCGACGCGTCGATCGCCTGCGTGTCGAGGCCGGTCGCCGCGTGGATGCGGTCCTTGATCTTGCCCTCCGAAGCCATGTCGAAGCGTTTGCGGGTGAAGCCGTGCTCGCCGTCCCCCACCCGCTCCTCGCGGACGCGGAACCGCTCCTTCGCCGGCCCCGCCAAGGCGACGACCAGGCGCGTCTCGAGCTCACCTGCCTCCGTTGTGTCGAGCCGGTAGGCGTAGCGGTGTCCGGCGAAGCCGGCCGCGATCGCCTTCTCATAGGTCTCGCGGCCCTCTTCGGTGTCCTTCACACCGCGCAGTGTCAGGCGGACGGCGCCGACGTCCTGGCTCTCCGCCCGCTTCGAGAAATTCACCGACCACGCCTTGATCTCGTCGGCGACTGCCTCGCGGTCCGTCAGCATCCGTCCGTCGTGGGTCTCGAGCGGCACGTCTTCGCGATGCGCGTACTGGCTCGTCTTCGTGGCCCGGACGGTGCCGTGGGCCCAGGACAGCACCTTGACGACAGCCGGCTGATAGCCGGAAGCGAGCTGGCGGGCGCGCCCGGCGGCGCCCTGCCCTCCCCCACTGAGCCCGCCTGCGATCGGCGCCGGCGAAGAGGGACGTGGTGAGGTTGCACTACCGCCGCCTCCGCCCGCCGACGATCCCGGCAGCGAGCGCGACCGCTCCTCGTCGCGGCCTCCGGTGATCGTCTGCCCGCGGATGACCTCGTGGGCCGGAGGCGCCTTGGCAAGCGGCGCGACGCGCGCCGCGCGGGCTCGCGGCTCCTCCTCGAGGCCGCCGAAGGATCCCGGCTGCCGCCGGGATTGGGCGGCCGCGTCGACGGCGGTCCGGGCCGCTTCGACTTGCGCCACCCACCAGGCGATCTGGGCTGCGCGGTTCATCGCGCCTCCTCGGTCGAGATCTCGGACGGCAGCGGAAGCCCGGCCTCCCGGCGCAGTTTCGAGCCGTAGGCCACGGTCATCTCGGTCAATTCGTCGTTGATGGCGGCGACGACCTCGTGCAGCCCGCGCCACACCGGCTCGGTGTCTTCTATCCGCACTGCCTGTCCGCGGTGGATCGCGCGCAGGACCTGCGAGAGGTTGCGGCCGACCATCCGGACCTGCTGGGCGAGCTCGACGACGGCGCGCGTGTTCTCGGCCGACAGCGCCGGCCCGGCCTGCACGGACGCACGGATCAGGCGCCGCACGACCTCGGCCTTCGGCACGCCGAACAGCACGACGGCCGCCTGGAGCCGCGCCGCGTCGGCCTCCGACAGCTCCGTTCGAAGCCTCGGCTTGCGTCGCGGTGCTGTGGCGGAGCGGGCCATCGGCGCTCCCCTTCCTTCCCGTTCGCGCGGCTCTGCCGCCATCGCGCGTCAGCGCTCTCCGACTGCGTCCAGCAGTCGTCACCCGGTTTGGCCCACAAACCGGTATCTTGTCAACCAATATCTAATAAATCGACTATCAGACCTCATCCTAGGAAGGGCGTCCACGGCCAGTGAAGCAAGCCCGCTAGCCGAGACGAACCCTCGGGACAAAATCACCGCAACTCGGCAATGACAACGTTCGGTAATGCCGCGATCCCGCAACGATGTACGTCGCTAACACCGCAATGCCTCAGAACCGCAGCGTTGTACTGCGGCATTGCCGCCTTCACACATTGCCGCAATACGGCAATAGCGCATTGCCTCAAGACCGCAACGCGTGAACGCCGCAACACCGCAGTCACGCACTGCCGGAATGACGAACTGCGGCGTTGCGGTATGTCTATTATATCGTATGTTAAATGATCGATTCCACGAGAAGCAGGAGGCCGGCGTGCCAAGCGTCTTCGCCGTCGCGAACCCGAAGGGCGGCAGTGGCAAGACCACGGTCGCGATCATTCTCGCCGGCGAGTTCGCCAAGCATGGCTACTCCGCCGCGATCGTCGACGCCGACCCGCAGGGGTCCTCCTACCAGTGGCACGCGTCGTCCGTCGCGCGCGGGCTGAGCCCTCAGGGCGTCGACCTCGTCCGCGCGCCTGACGAGGCGGCGTTGACCCAGGCTGTCGAGCGGCTCGCCGGTTACGACGTCGTCGTCATCGACACGCCCGGCTACTATGGCGAGGTCCTGGTCCAGTCGGCGTTGCGCGCCGACCTCGTCGTGCTGCCCTGCAAGGTCCACACATTCGACGCATCGCAGGTCGTGCGGACGATCCGCAACCTCGAGCAGCACGCCGCCACCGCGCAGCTGCCGATGAGCCAGCACCGCGTGCTGTTCAACGAGTACGACAGCCTCGACCGCAACACGCGCCCGCTGCGCGAGGTCGTCGCCTACCTCGATTCGGAGCATGTCCCGGTGTGCGCGACGGCGCTCTACCGCCGCGTGACCTTCCGCACGATGACCAGCGGCTTCGGCACGCTCTACCAGATGAGCGACAAGGACGAGTCCGTGCGCAAGGCGCGCTACAACGCCGACCAAGTCGTGCGCGAACTGCTCGCCGCGAGCCAAGGCTCCACGGACGAGAGCGCAGCATGAGCGACGGCGCGCCAAGCGAAAAGCCGGACCGGCCTCCCCTGCCCCGCGACGCGTTCCGCGCGCAGCGCGTCGGCACGCCGCCAGGACAGAGGCCCGCGCTCCAGCCCGTCGTCGTCACCCCGGCCTATGACGACCCGGTCACGCCGGCGCCGCCTGCGCAAAGGAGATCGTCGTCGGAGGCCACCGAGCCCGTCCAGCCGAAGAAAGCGCCTCGGTCGCAGCGCGACCGCAACCCGCTCGAGCCTTACGGCGAGCGTGCGTCGTCGCGGCCCTACGCGCTACGCCTGCCCGACGCGATTGACCTCGCGCTTCGCCAGCTCGCCGCCGAGGAACGCACGCAGCCTTTGCGCATCGTCCACCGGGCCATCCACGATCTCCTCAAACGGCTCGGCCGGTTGCCGCCCGTGGACGAACCCTAGTCGTTGGCGCGAATGAAAGATCACGCGCGGGAAAAGGCCGCTACGCGTTTTCGTCCGGGAAAGAAGGGGGGGAAGGGGGGCGCCTCCCCGCGGCATCGTTCCGGCGTTGCGAGGCGCCGAGCGCCATCAGCATCGGCCACACCGAGAACTGACCGGCGGATGCGCGTCGAGCCAAAGTTCTCAGGTAGCCGCCGGGATTCCGGATCGCGTTGCCGCGTTGCAGGATGAGTGCAAGAGTGACGCTCGCCGGACCATGCCCCATGGCAGCGCAGGCATCCTCCCACGCGCTCGGGCTGACGCCAAGCAAGGGACGCACGATCGCCGCTGTGTCGGTGACGTCACGCGCCGAGCGCAGGCCGTCGCGAGCGTAGTCGACGAAATCGGGGCATGTCTCGGCGAGGAGCCGGACGGGGACCGGGGACGACGCCTCATCTTGCGGTTCGGCGTGCGCAGCTTCCGCGTCGGGAAGTCCATTGACGTCCTCTCCTTCGGCCGCTGCGCGTTGTGACTCCGCTCTCGCATCACCATTCGTTGCAGGACCGACGTGGCTTTCGAGGATGCAGAGTATCCGTCCCGAGAGGTCGGCCAGCGCGGCAGCAAGCGGCTGCAGCGTTTCGCGCCTCGCGGGACGCGGCCGACCTTCGAGCAGTTCCCTGTATTCGCGGTGAAGCGCCGGAAGGTCGGCTTCGACGTGCTGCTCGACGCAGAATGAAAGCATCTTCGCGATGTCGCGTCGGGCAAGCGTGATCTGTTCGCGCAGCGCGTCCAGGGCCCGGCGTTCTTCGACGAGGCGTGCAGCGCGATCGGCCAATTCATCGGCGCGCGCCACGAGCGGGCCGAGGTCGAACCCGAAAGCCTGCTCGATGCCCCCGCCGGGCGCGCGCCTGGCGTAGCGCTTTCCGTTCGGACTGTCGCGTCGCAGGATCAGCCCGGCGTCCACCAGCGCGCCAATATGCCTGCGCAGCGTCGAGGCGGGAATGCCGTGGGCGCGCAGCGATAGCTCTCGGTTCGAGGGGAAGACCACCAGGCCGTCCGTGCCGAGCGTGAGAACGGTGTCAGGGTGGAAACTCAACAGCGCATTCAGCACCGTGAGCGACCGGTCGGAGAGCCGGAACTCGGCCCTCGCCTCGCAGACGTGGCGAAACGTCTTCCACTTGTGTGCGGCCTTGCCGGCCGGGCACAGCATGACGTCTCGCTGCACGCGCAGTGCAGCCGCGGAAAGCGGCCGCGGCCCGAAGGGTGCGGTAGGATTGAGGCCAAGCATCTGCATTCGCGTCCTCTCTTCGCGAGAGCGCGTGGCAAAGAAAGACCGTGGCGTGAACACGCGCGAGTCTCTTGAACTGTCGGGTGACGCGGGCTAGGATTCTATTGCGTTTACGAGGCACCGCTGGCGATTGGCGTCGCCAGCCCGCTGACCCTCTTGAGAGACCCGGCTCTGCCGGGTTTTTCTTTGTCCGAGCGCGCTCCTGTTGGTTGAATCGAATCCGTCTATTATATTGAATGTTAGACGGCCGTCCAATGTGTGGGTTATACGCACACACAGGAGCGCCGATTTCGGATCAGCAAGGGACGAGAGCGGCTCGATGAACACGAAGGTTTCCGGCCGGAAGGCCGCTCACGCGGCCCATGGCAACACACTGCTCATCGCCTTCCAGGACGCGCTCGAGCGCCTGCGCAAGGAGATGGGCCTGACACGCTGCGCCTTCGCGGAGCGCCTCGGAATTCCAAGGTCGAGCTATTTCCATCTGATGACCGAAGCGGCGAACCCGAGCCTCGACTACATTGAGCTGATCGCCGAGCGCGCCGGCGTCGAGCCGATCGCCTTTTTGAGGAAGGACGCCCGCCGCGACACCCGCCATTTCAGGGTCGACGTGCGCTAAGTCGAGTCAGTGCAATAGAAAATTCGGTTTACCAACGTCCAATATACTAGACTTTGATGCAGAGGTATGGTGATGGTTCCCGGATTCCACGCGCAACAGAGACGACCGAGATGTCGCCCGTCCGAAAACCCCAGTCCCTCGATCACTCGGTGCTGAACGAGATGCTGGCGATTCGAATGCAGCAACTCGAGATCGAGAACGGCGGCGCGGAGGCGTTCCTGGCCAAGACCGGGCTCGCCCGCCACACCTACTACACGATGGTGCGCGGCATCGGGAATCCGACCATCCGCACGATCGAGCGGATCGCGTCGAGCCTCAATATGAGCGTGTTCGAGCTCTTGGGCTTCGACGTCTCGGACGCGCGGCGCGCGCTCAAGAAGAGCGGCGTGAACTACGACGAGCTGGTCTCGGCGATCGCGAAAAAGAACCGCGCGGATCGCGCGCTGGCGCGCCAGACGCGGTCGCGAAAACTGCCGTCCTGACACTCAAGGTGGAAGGGACTGGGGAGGCTTGCGCCTCCCCGTCTCTGACTTAGGCGGCGGACCGCTCGGCGGCCTGGGCGAGCCGGCCGAACTCGAGGCCGATCAGGTCGACGGTGTAGATCCGCTGGCCGTCGCGCTCGTAGCTGTTCTGCCGAACCCGGCCGCGCACGTGCACCAGGTCGCCCTTGCTGACGTGCTCGTTCACGTAGTCCTGGATCGACTTGGTGAAGATCGTCACCTCGTTCCAGTGCTGGTCGTCCTTCCACTCGCCGCCCTTGTCCTTGAAGGGGTAGTTGGCGCAGACCGTGACGCGGACTGTCTTGCCGACCTGCTTGATGGTCCCGACGCGACCGATGAGGGTGAATTCGGCGATGTTGCGCATAGTCTTTCTCCATCTTGTGGGGCTGCGCCCCGTTGCGATGGCGATCCGTCATGGCCGGGAAGACGGCACAGAGCCGGAGCCCGCGAGACGCGGGCGGAGGGCGAGCGCAGCGCTGCGCCCCATGAGGCCGTGAATTTTGGCGCCGCAGGCGCGTGCGCGAGGAATGCCGCCGGGCCCCGCTCGCGGGTGGCGGCAGGGGAAAATTCTCGGGCGGAGGGGCCGCCGTGCCGACGACGGCCATAGGAATCCAGCCATGCAACCGAGAGCGCTGCCCGACGGGGAGAGGCAAGCAGTCGTCGCCGTGCCGTCATCGCCCCACGCCGGGCCAGAATTCGGCGGAAAGGATCCGCGTTGTCGACGCCAATTGACCGAGGACGTTGTGGGCAGCGAGAAAACACCGCGCTGGATTTCGGGGCGATCCCAGCAATCGACGGCACATCGAACCGAACCAGCAACACCGACCGGCCGCCATGCGCTCTGACCGAAACGGCAGGACCGCTGCGCAAACGGCCTGGGCACGACCCGAACCCAGCCCGCGGGATTCCGGCCTCGCCGCCGCGAACCTCGAACCGACCCGCCGGCGCCGGGCGCGCTTCCCCCAAGACCGCCACGGCCCTCACGCAGATCGCTTGGTGCGCAGTTGCGCGTTGACCTGCGACATCAGGATCGGCCCAAGCGAGAACTCGCCCACCCTCGCCTTCTCGGTTAGGCCGCGCAAATAGCCCCCGGCCGATCGGATGGCCGCGCCGCGCTGGAGGATGCATGCCACCACCACGGCGGCCTGCATTTCGCCCATCACGGCTTGCGCCTCCTCCCAGGCGCTGGGGCTGATCCCGAGCATCGACCGCACCACGGCCGCCGTCGCCAGCAGGTCCCGCCAATTCGAAATCCCGCCCTTGGCGTAGTCGGCGATGTCGGGGCAAGCCTTCATCACCAACCCAAGCGGATAGGCTGTCTCGGCAACCCTCGGCGTTTCAGGTTCTGGCACCGCCCTCGCCGCCCGGCTTCCTCGAAAGCCAGGTTCAAGATCAATTAAGGGGTCTGTATTTGAATTCTGTATATGGCGCTCACTTCGGGACTCATTGGCGCTCATATCTTGTGTTTTGACATGGCTTTCCAGCAAGTTGAGGACGTCGTCGGCCAGTTGCGAGAGCTCCTCGGCCGCCGCCTCGAGCTGGATGCGGGTCGCTGTGCGTGGAATCCCCTCGACGATCGAGCGGAAGCCGGCATGCACCTCGGCCCAATCCGCAGGCCCCTGCCCTCCCCTGCGCGTCGGAACGCCCTCCTCGATGCCCGTCGCGATCATCTTGGCGATGTCGCGCCGGCACAGCGTGATGCGCTCGCGTGCGAGCTTGATCGCGCGCGCTCCGGCCTCCACGGCCGCCGCCAGGCCCTCGAACTCCTCTGAGCGGACGACGAGCGGCGAGAGGTCGAAGCCGAACGCCAGCTCGATCTCGCCCGATGCGCCCTTGCGCGCGTAGCGCTTGCCGTTGGGGCTGTCGCGGCGGACGATCAGTCCGGCGTCGACCAGCACCGCGAGGTGGCGTCGCAGCGTCGACGCCGGCATGCCGTGCGCGCGGAGCGAAAGGAGTTGGTTCGACGGGAAGACGACGAGGTCGTCCTCGCCCGTCAACGCGGTCTCGGGGTGGAACGTGAGAAGCGCGTTCAGGACCGAGAGCGCGCGCTCCGTCACGCCGAGGCTCGGCCGCGCCCGGCAGATCGCCTGGAAGATCTTCCACTTGTGTACGACCTTCTCGGGCGGCCGCGATGATGCGGCGATCTGCGTTGCCACGTGGGCGAGCGTCAGCGATCGCCGCCCGAAGGGCGTCGTCGGTGTGTGTGGTTCCATGTCTTGCCCTCATGCGGGCAAAGGAAATCTGCTCGCCGAAACGGCGAAAAAATCGCGACGTGACTCTTGACTGCGATTCGCGGAAGTGTGATTCTCAGTGTCGCCAAACAACTAGAGAAGGGCTTCCGGAACTCCGTTTCGGGGGCCTTTTTCTTTTGCCGTGCTGCTCCTGGTTCGCGGTTGACGGGTGAGGCGCCTACGCCTCGTCGCTCTCCTTCGCCCTGCCCGATTTGGTGAAGGCATCGAACAGGTCTGGGAGTTGCTTGACCAGAAAGTCTGCGAACTCAGCAGGCACCTTCTTGTCGATAGAGAGTTTGAGGGCGCGGTCGGCTCGCTGGACTTGGGCGATGCGCTGCCCGTCGTGAGCGACGACGGGTCTGGATCGAGGCTTCTTCGCAGCGTCGGACTCGGTGCGCCGGGCGGCCGCGTTGAACGCGGCAAGAAATCTGCTGTCTGAATCCCCGGATGCGAACGCTCCATCGCTGATCGCCGCTCTGGTCCGTTTGACCGCCGAGCCGTCCGCGAGCATGTCGGCGAGTGTCTGCCATCGGCCGCGTCCGATTTTCGGGGCCTTGCCGATTGCGTCGATGATGTCGCGTGGGATTGCGTTAGCGACCGCAATCAGTTTCGAGGCTTCCGCCCTGTCGATCGCGAGTGCGTCCTGGACGACGGATCGCTTGTGGCCGGCGTCTTCGATGTGCACCGCAAAGATCGCGCGCTCGATGAAGCTCAGGTCTTCGCGTGGCGCGTTTTCCAGGCCTTGGGCGACCACGAGTGCTTCGTCGCTCAATTCCTTCAAGATTGCCCGCACGGGTATTCCGAGCTCGCGGGCGATCCGGACTCTGCGATGGCCGTAAGCGCTTTGGTATCGGCCGCGTGTTGTCGGGTGCTCACGCACCAGCACTGGGACTTCTTGCCCTCGCTGCGCGATCGACTGCTTCAGAAGCTCGTAGGTGGTGGTGTCGTCGTCACGGAATCGGTCGCTGACCGGTGACGGATCGACGAGCTCGGCGTCGATCTCGATGATCATCCCGCCTGCCGCGATTTTGTCGCGCAGCTCCTGGTTCTCTCGCTCGACCTCTGAGAAGGAATCCTTGAGCGAGCGGACGGCTCCGGAGGAGACACGCGTTGGCGCCGCCGGGAGATTGTTGTCAGCGGACAACGCGGGCGCCGGGGGTGCGGTGAAGAGGTTCTTGATCGTGTCGGTGCGCTTGCTCATCGGCCCCACACCTTCCTGGTGAGCTGCGCGATCTCGGCGTTGACGGCGTCGACCGACTCCAGTGCCCTGTCGTACGCGCCGCGTCCGACCGACCCGCGATCGAGTTCGTAGAGCGATTGTTTCGTCAGACCGGCGTTCGCGATCGCCGTCGACTTCCAGACGGTTGCCTGCAGCACGTCGGAGCCGAAAAGGTTTCGCAGCAGGGCGACGATTTGAGCTTCGGGAACGTCGTTCGGGTCGTGGCGCGTGATGACGTAGCGAATGAAATCATGATCGAGCCGGCCACCGGCTTCCTCGATCACCGACATCAAGTCAGACGTCATCAGGAGAAACTGGCTCATTGAGGCGACATCCACCATTTGGGGATGGATGGTCACGAGCATGGCCGTAGCAGCGTTCAGCGCGCCCATGGTCAGGTAGCCGAGTTGGGGCGGGCAGTCGATGACGACGACGTCGTAGTCGTCCGCGACCTGGTCGATGGCAGTCGCGACGCGGCGGAAGAACAGGTCATGACCCCGTTCGCGGCGTTCGATCATCGCGCGTGGCGTGTGGTGTTCGAACTCCATGAGTTCGAGATTGCCGGGGACCAGGCCAATTCCGTCGAAGTAAGTTGGCCGCACGACCTCGCGCATGGGCCTGCGTTGGTCATCGTATCGGATGGCGCCGTAGATCGTCTCATTCTGCCCGATGTCGAATTCTGGCTGGTAGCCGAACATCGCGGAGAGGGAAGCCTGCGGGTCGAGGTCGATCGCGAGGACCCGTAATCCCGAGAGCGCGAGGTACTGCGCGAGGTACAGAGCGGTCGTGGTCTTTGCCGAGCCGCCCTTGAAGTTGGCGACGGTGATAATCTGGAGCTTCTCGCCATCGCGCCGTCGAGGAAAGAAATCCAACGCCTCCCGCGGCCGAGCCTGGGCGAGATAGGCGCGCAGCTCGTTGATCTGTGCCAGGGTGTATGACCTGCGTCCGCCGTGGCCGATGACGGGGCTTGGGCCAAGCCCGTCGAGGGACAGCTGGCGAAGGTAGCCGTCGGAGACGCGGACTATCTTCGCGACTTCGCCTGAGCTAAAGGAGCGGAGCGACTTGCTCGCGGCGGGAGGAAAGAGCGCCGTTCCGAGCGAGCGGAGCTGGCCGGAGAGGATGCCGGCATGGCGGGTGATCCGCCCGCTGGCGGTCTCGGTCGGCGGCAGTTTGGCTTCCTCTAGGGTCGTCATGCGATCTCAAGACGGTTTGTCTGCGTCAGACGGCAGTTTTCCGTCTCAAGAAAGACACGATTCCCGAGTCGCCGCAAGCGTTTAAGGGTTAATGAAAAGTAAACGCACCGAGAACCGAGCGGAACGCCCGGCATGTTGTCTGCTGACAACATTTCGGGGCCGCACTCCCGATGTTGTCTGCTGACAACACGGCTCTCGGCCCCTCCCGTCACCTCATCAGGAGGCGCGCCGCCCTCCCCTGCGCGCGCTCCGCCTCGTTGTAGTAGCTCGCCGCTTGCTGGACCGACCGGTGCTGCGACTGTTGCATCGCCTCCGGCAACGCCACACCTTGCCGCGCCGCCTCGGTGAGATACCCCGACCGAAGGCCATGGGCGGCGAATTCCTTCGGATCAAGGCCGGCCATCGCGCACCGACGCTTAACGATCAGGTTGATAGACTGCGGTGTCAGTGCGCGCTCCTCAAGTGCCTCCCAGCGATCGATCGCCCGGAAGATCGGCCCCTTCCGGATGCCGGACCGCTCGAGCCACTCCCTGAGCGCCTCGACCGGCGGTCCGACCAGGAATACCCTGCCCTCGTCGTCGGCGTCGCTGGTCTTGGTACGGCCGAGTTGAATCGAGACGCACGGCAACGTTGGCGACCTCGGGGCCGTCGGATCGAGCGGCACCGCTGGCTCATCGCTCAGCTGCTCGAGCCGCAGCCCCGCCACCTCGCTGCGCCGGCGCCCGCCGGAGGCGAAGGCCAGCAGCAGGATCGCGAGGTCGCGCGTGTCGGCCAATCGCTCCGTCGTACAGGTCGCCGCCAGCCGGTCCAGGAAGTCTCGCGTCACGGCCCGCTTGCTCTTGCGGCGCCGCGGCCGCGGCGAAGCGCGCACCGCCAGTCGCACGGCCGAGCGCACGCTTGGCGCGCTGAGCGGACTCTCGATCCCCTTCCAGCGATGCAGCGTGCCCCAACTCGCCAGGCGCCGCTTCACCGTATTCGGCGCATGCGGCCCGTCACTTCGTAACAGGCCCTCGGCGTGCAGTTCGGCTGCGACGTTGGCCGGCATGCCGTGCCGCGGAT
The DNA here is from genome assembly GCA_930633525.1 of Hyphomicrobiales bacterium. Classification (NCBI taxonomy): domain Bacteria; kingdom Pseudomonadati; phylum Pseudomonadota; class Alphaproteobacteria; order Hyphomicrobiales; species Hyphomicrobiales bacterium. The sequence goes on along the minus strand of CAKNFP010000003.1, from coordinate 89,027 downwards.
CGCCCGCGCGCTTTGCAGGGTCCCACAAATGATGCGCGACGAACTTCAGCGCCAGCGCTTCCGTTGCCGGCCACGGCAGCGGCTCGCCCGTGGCGGCGGCCGCCCAGCCTTCGAGGTAGGCCAGGTCGGAAGCCAGAGCCCGCAGGCTGTTCTCGCCCATGCCTTCGCGCGCGAGGTGCTTGAGTGTCGCGACGTCGTCGTCGGTGAGGAGCTGAGCCAGCCGGTCGCGTCGGTCCATCGGCAGGATGGCCGACAGCGTGTCGAGTTCAAGGGCGCGCCGGGACTCAGCGTCGAGGGATTGGCCTTTGACGATGTCGTCCATGCCGGGGCCTCAGAATCCGTAGGTCCGCTCGGCCCAGCGCAGCAGCACGGCGGCGTCGGGGTCGGGCAGGCGCACGCGCTGCGCCTTTAGTCCTTCGGCGATCGCGAGACCGACATCGGGTTCAACCCAGTGGCCGTGGGTCATCAGGAAGAACCAGCCGAAGGGCAGGTCGACTTCACGATCGAGAGCCTCGATCCGGTCCATAAGCTGGTGGACCGAGGTCTCTGGCGTCATCAGCAGGCGCTCTTTCGGCATCCTCAGCGGCCGGGGGATGAAGCCGACTTCGCGTTCGCCCTTGTAGGTGTAGTCGCGAACGTCGAGCGCCCAATGCGCGAAGACGCGGTGCGACCCGGCGCTCGAGGCCTCCCAGTCCCGGAAGAACCGCAGCTCGCGCGGTACGAACTCGAAATAGTCCGGGACTGCGTCGAGGAACGGCGTCTCTCGCGTTCCGCCAGGCCCGACCTCGCGAGTGACGCGCCGCTCCAGCTCGGGTCGCCTAGCTTCGCGCTTCTCCCGCTCGACGCGGCCGCAGCGATCGAGGAAGCTGCGGACGTGAATGAACGCGCCGCCGGCGCGGTCGAGGAGGCGGTAGATCGGACCGGCGAGTCGGTCAGTGTCGGGCAGGGGATCCCGGCGAGGCCAGCTCGGGTCGAGCAATTCCTGCTCACCCCAGGGCCGGTAATCCGGATTGACGATCGGGCCGGCGCGCCACTCGATCTCGCGACCGAGCGCGATCTGGATGTAGTCGGCGGCTGCGGGACCGGTCGCCGCGAATACGAAGGTGCTGGTGCCGCGCCACTCGGTGATCTGCAGGTCCGTTTCCCTGAGGCGCGTCCAGACCGCCTTGACGTCGCCGCCGTCTTTAGCGAGCTCGGCAGTCATCCACGGCCGCAACTCGCCGATTGGCGTGCCGTCCGGTCGGATCACCGATCGGGTGTCACGCCAGTAATCGTCGTCGACCCTGGCGACGCTGAAGTCGAAGCCTGAGAAAGCGGCGGCGAGGGCGGGGACAAGGTCGGCGTCGGCCGAGCCGGGATCGAGGCCAGCGAGCACGGCTTGCAGCGAGACGGCATCGGGGAGACGGATTGGAGGAAGGGTCATAAATGGACCTCTGGCGGGCGCAGCGGAATTCCTGCATATTTCGGGGCGAACGAGGGGAGACCTATGGTCACTGAGAGCGCTGCCCAGGCATCCACCGAGGCCGTTCGTCCGGAGAAGGGCAATCGCCGCGTCGAGCGTACCGTCGACCTGAACGATTCGGAGATCGCCGCGGTCGAAGCGGCCGAGCTCACTCCGGAAGCCGAGCCACCTAACGCGCCCACGGCAGCGGGCCGACTAGCGCGTGGAGAGGGGAGCTCGCCGAGTAGAGCTTGAAACTTATCCGGATTTTCGCTATTTTGGCGGAAACGGAGATTTCTTATGGCCACCGTCACGCTCAGTGCCAGCGAGTTCCAGGACCGAGTCGGCGAGGCGCTCGACCGCTCGCTCAGCCAGCCGGTGCTGATCACCAAGCACGGCCGACCGCGCAATGTGGTCCTGTCGTACGACGAATACGAGCGGCTCAGCGCCCGCGATCGGCGGGCGGTGCGCGCCGAGGACCTGACCGATGAGGACATCGCCGCCCTGGAGGCGAGCGAGATGGCGCCTGGATTGGAGCATCTGAACGCCGAGCTCGATCCGAAGTGAGCCTTGAGCCGAAGGTCGGCTGGCTCCTCAACTACAGTTACCTCTGGGCCGACGAACACCGCCGCGGCGCGGAGGAGGGGATCAAGAACCGGCCCTGCGCGCTGATCGCGGCGACGCGTCGCGACGGCGACCGCGTTGTCGCGATCGTGGTGCCGGTGACGCACAGCCCGCCGGCCGATCCTGCGACCGCGATCGAGATCCCGGCCGTGACCAAGGCGCGTCTCGGGCTTGACGCGGAGCGGTCTTGGATCGTCTGCAACGAGGCGAACGTCTTCGCCTGGCCGGGGCCGGACCTGCGCGCTGCCGGCCGCCAGACGCCGCCGAGCGTCTGGTACGGGCCGCTGCCGCCCAAGCTCGCGACGGCCGCGCGGGAAAAACTGCGGGAGTTCGCCAAGGCCGGCCGCCTGCGCCAGGTGCCGCGCACCAAGTGACATCTGAGCGGAGGATCGGCGCCGGCGGCGGCCGATAGCGTCCGGAAGAGGGGAGGGGGCTGGCAGCGGTGCGTCCTCTCGTCGATCGGAGGCCCGGCGGGCGTGATTTTCCGGGCTGAGGACGGCCAGAATCGCTGATTTGCGGACGGGTGTCCAACACTATCGATAAGGGTTGGTTATCGATAATCATGTATATACTCCGCTTGAGATCGCTTTAACTGACATCTCCCCTCGGACCCGCCGGCAGCGACACAGCTTTATTGTGACCGCACTTGCCCACTCAGCGAATTCGCCGGCGCATTGCGTTGCGCAGATATGACGGACACCGCCGCTCAGCGCGTGGTCTTGTCGCCGCGACGCGTAAACCTCACGCCCTGTGCGATGTAGAGGTCCCGCAACGTATCGAGCGGAGATCCTGCGCGGCGGATACTCCCTTTGGGCATCGCCAATTCCGCACCGTACCGTCTGGAAAGCTCGGCTTGGACAGCGGGAACATCGGCGATGGGGTCGGTCGGAAGGTCGGGATAGCACGCGCAAATGATCTTGGCGGCGAGCTTGCGGGACGCTGCATATTCATGCCGCCAGATCAGATGGCCGAGAATGTGCTCCACGGCCTCATGCAAATCGCCGTAGTCGTCGGTCAGGGCGGTACCTGATGTGATTGAAGCCAACACCAGCGTATCAAAGGGCTTTGTTTGGTCCATGGTCTCCACGACTTCGATTATCGACGCTCCCGCATGCGCAACAAGGTCGTGCCTCGTTCATAGCGCCATGACGGAAACATCAGCCAGATGAATCAGTCGAGCGTGATCGATTCATGGAATGCGTTGGACGCCGCTGCCGGTGGGCGCAAGAATCCTGCCCATGTCGAACATACAGGCAGGACCACTTCACCTCCATCGCATCGATCCCGCGAGGAACATGCGGCGCTTCTATGGGCTCGCGATCCAACCTACCTTGTTCGGCGGCGCCTCGGTGATCCGCGACTGGGGGCGCATTGGCACCTATGGCCGGTCGATGATGGAAACATTTGACGCGATCGAGGAGGCCGCTGGCGCGCTGAACCGGCTTGAGCGCAGCAAAAGGCGACGAGGCTATCGCGATGCCGGGGCTACTGAAGCCGGCTAATGATCTGACCGCCGCGGCTTCACTAAATGCGTTAAAGAGTGGCGTCCGAACCGTGCATTGCGGACTTGCACCATGTGGCTCGTGTCATCCGCGGGATAGGGAGGCCCCGCTTTTCGGCGAGGCCGTTGGATCCGAGGGGATCAGTCACGGTTGGGGCGGGACCAGATGAGCTGCAGGTCGCTCTCGCCTTCGACCTCGACCAGGGTGGCGTAGATCGGAGCAGGGAAGCTCGGGTCGTCCAGCTTCACCGAGAGATAGTCGCGGCCCTCGTTCGAGGTCTTCTGCCAGGCCGCGCCGAGCTCGACGGCGCCGGCGTAGATGCGAAAGTGCGGGCCCTTCTCGGTGGGGGTCTCGATGCGGATGATCCGGGCCTTGGCGTTCAGTGCGAGCGTGCGAACCGTGCCGGTGAAGCCGTTGCTGTTAGAGGTGAAGGTGCCGATGGTCGCCATTGTCGTGTCCTTTTGAGGTTTCCGAGCCGCGCCCATCGCGGCCTCACATGAGGGGGTGCTCGTCAAGCTGTCGTTCCGAGCTGCTGAGTGGTCGGTCTCGAGGACGCCCCGCGGCGTGCGAGGCGTCCTGCCGAGGGTGTCAGTCGCTGTTGCGGCGGTTAGGTCGCGACCAGATCAGGCTGTGGCTCTGACCGTCCTCGTCCTCGACTAGGTTGGCGTAGATCGGAGCGGTGAAGCTCGGGTCGTCGAGCTTGAGACCCAGGTAGTTGCGGCCCTCGTTGGACTGCTTGGACCAGGCGGCGCCGATTTCGATGCGGCCGACGAAGACCCGGTGGCTGGGAGCGTTTTCGCCGCTGGCACGCCCGTCAGGAACGATGCGAACCTTCTTGGCCTGGAGGGAGAGGGTGACGATCTCGCCGGTGAACTCGTTGCCGGACTGCTGGAAGGTGCCGATGGTAGCCATTGTCGTTCTCCTGACTGTTTGCCGAAGCCGCCCTGTGCGGCCTCGATAGCGGTCGTGAGGCGACGGTTGGGCCGACTGCATCCTGTGGGACCGCAGCGTCAGCGGAGGACGGCGGCAGCCAAGCTTGTTGTCCCGCGAGGAATGTGGCGAAGCCGCAGGGGAAGAAGGTTGGCGAAGCCGTTGCGGGCCGAGGCCCGACAGGCGCCAGACCAGCCAGAAGAGAGGCCGTACAGGGGGATTCTGCATCGGTCTCACGGGAGCGATGCCGACCATCACCCTTCAGCTATGCATTTGGCATCAGCGGCGGGATCTGCCCCACGCCATGAACTTCAGGTCTGAGCCCAACTCCTGATCCGCGCCTTGCACGTATCAACCTCACATCCGGTCGCCGCTCGAGCGGCCGCACCATAATCCCGCCTGCGGCGGCAAGGGCTCAGGAGGACGAGACCAGTCTCGATGACGGCGTTCAAAGCCATGCCGCAATGCGGTCGTCCACCTGGTTCCGGCGAGGCTGATCAGGCCCTGGCCGAACTCGTATGCGATCAGATCGTCATGGCCGGACCACCGCGCCTTCGATCACCACGCCGGCGCTGGCGTACTTCCACAAGGCCACCACAAGCTTGCGAGCCAACGCGGTGATCATCACCTTCTTGAAGCGGCCGCTATTCCGGGCGACGCGCTCGTTGAACCAACGGCTGAGCTGAGAGCCGGGCTGGTGCCGCAGCCAAAGCCACGCCATCTCCAGCAAGGTTGATCGAAGGCGTGGGTTCCCGGACTTGCCGATCCCCTGTTCCCGGTCGATCGACCCACTCTGCCATGGCGTTGGTGCGAGCCCGGCATAGGCCGCCACCTGCCGGCGATTGTCGAAGTGCCGGAACAGGCCTTCGCCCCAGAGCACTGCCGCAAACTCCGGCCCGATGCCGACGACCTTCGACAGCATGACCACCTCGCGCGCAGACTGCCGTTCTTCGGCGAGCATGGCATCGCGCTCAGCTTCGACGACCCTGATCTGATCGAGCAGCAGCTCCATCCGGTCTAACTCGCGCAGGACCTGGCGCTTCATGTTCTCGGGCAATTCCCGCCCATCGCCAGTACGAAGCGCGTCCAGCCGCTCGCGGCGCTTGGGACGTAAAGGGTCATAGCCGGTAATGCCCTGCGAGAAGAGCAGACCCTTGATCCGGTTGCTGTGACGGATGCGCTCTTCCATTAGGACCTTGCGCTCCCGCACGATGCGGCGGCGATCCTCTTCGTCGGGAGTTGGCACGCGCAGCATCGAGCACACCCGCGGTTCGCCGCGCTTGAACGCGAGCAAGGCACGGATCAACGTCTCGCCATCCAGTCTGTCCGTCTTCACCCGCCGCTTGCGGCGTGATGTTGCAATCGACGCAGCATCGACGATGTGGCTTTCGTGGCCCTCTGCCTGCAACACCCGGTGGACCCAGAAGCCGTCGAGGCCCGCCTCCTGAATAATGACGAAAGGATAGTCACGACCCGACCGGTCTCGCGCCTTGCGCTGCAGGTGAACAAGCCGGTCGAGAAGCCCTGCAATATCGCCACCGGGGACGGTGTGCCGTGACAGCTTTTCGCCGGTGCCGGGCGAGATCGACGTGAGCAACCAAGTCTTCTTACTCAATTCGATCGAGACGAAAATCGCCTCCAAGTTCTGATACGTATGCTGTCTATGAGTTTCACCCTGCATCATCTTCCTGCTCCTTTCCGTAACGGGATTGACGTCCACCAGATCAGAACAGGTTGCCGCCACTACTCATAGGATCTCGATGGCGGTCGAGGGACCGGAGGCGATCGGCCTGCACCCCAACCGGGGTCCCCACTGCGCTTGTGCAGTGGGGTGGTCCTTAGGGGCCGCAACAGCGTGGAGGGCGGCCGAGGCGCGGCTTTGTTGCCTCGCGAGGAATGACGGCCCTCAGGGGCCGGCAGGGGAAGAAAGCCGCGACCGGCCGTTGCCGGCATCAAGAGCGAGGCGGCGCACCCGCGCCGCCGCCCTTCGGTCAGACAAGCCATATCGAGGACGACGTGGGCGGCCCCGGTTCAACCGATCTCAAGACACGCCAGCGACTCTTGCAACCCCCATTGGCAGCCCGCAGATTTCCGGCAACGCTCGCCACCCGATCCGACGCCAAGGTTCCGCCGGCCACCGGAGAGACCAGGGCGCCAGGTGCGCCGCCATGCCTTTATCCGGACGATCCCCGCCCTCGCCTCGGCAGGGCAGGGGGCCCCGCAGGGCCGCACAACGAGTAAAGGAGCGTGGCCAGCCGATAACCGCCGGCGAGCGCCGTGCTCCGGTGAAAACGAAGGGCCGCCGCAGCCTCTTCTGGCTCGTCGCCTATAGCCCGGCGGCCTTGGTGAGATTGACCCGGAAGCGGTCGCGGCGGCGTTGATAGCGCCGCGTCATTTCCGCTGAGGCATGGCCGAGCTGCTTCTGGACATGGCGCTCGTCGACCTCGGCCGAGGACGCGAGCCCGGCACGCAGCGAGTGCCCGGCGAACTTTTCCTCCCGTTCGCCTTCGGTAAGGTCCCCCCTCACGCCGGCGGCCAGTGCCGCGCGCTTCACCAGGCGGGCCACCTCGCGGTCATTGAGACGATCCGCGCCAACGTCCTTTCCCCCGCCGGTCACCCGCCGAAACAGCGGGCCATGGCCGATCTTCGCCAGTCTCAGCCAAGTCTGCAGCGCAACGAGGGGGCAGGTGGCATCCGACGAGCCGCGGCCGATCTCCACCTCGCGCCAACCCGTCTTGCCGCGCAGCGTGACGAGCAGGCCCTTATCGAGCACCTCGATCCAGCCGCGACCGTCCTCGGTCTGGTCCCGGCCGGTATCCAACCCGACGATCTCGGAACGGCGTAGCCCGCCGGCGAAGCCGATGAGAAGCATGGCGCGGTCGCGCAGGCCGCGCAGCGATCCTCGATCGAGCGTCTCCAGCATGGCGATGACGTCCTCAGGAAGGACCGCCTCCTTCTGCCGGGGAGGGGAGGCGTGGATGTTGCGGATACCGGCCAGTACGGTGGCGATGTGACGGTCGCTGCGGTCGAGCAGCGTGCCGTGCTGGGTGTAGTTCCAGGAGATCGCCGAAAGACGGCGCTCGATGGTCGAGACCGCGTTTGGCTTGCCGCCCGGGGTGATGGCACCTGACGCACAGGCGGTGATGTAGAGCCCGACCGCCTGAGGGGAGGGGGGAAAGAGCTCAAGGCCCTGCCGGCGACACCAGGCGGAAAAATGCTTCCAGTCGGCGGCATAGGCCCTGCGGGTGTTCGCTGATCTCGCCGCCTTAACATAGTCCCGCGCCCGTTCGGTGAGGCGTTCGAGATGCGCCGGCAGGGCAGAGGAACCCGGATTCACCGGCACCGGGAGGGCAGGGGAGGGGGGATTGACCGAACCTGCCTCTTGCAGCTCCGGATCAGGCGCGATCGTCATCCTTCAATATCCCAGGGGTTGATCACCGATGCGCCGGTATCCTGGAAGTCGGCGACGTTGCGGGTGACGAGAATGAGGTCGTGGACGATGGCCGTCGCGGCGATCAGTCCATCGATGTCGCCGCGGGGGCGGATGGCGGCGATGCGGCCCCATTCAACGGCGATCTGGTCGGTTACCGGGAGGATGCGATCGGCATGGTCGTGACGCAGCTTGCGCAGCCACTCCGTGAGGTGGCCAGCGGCCTTTGGATCGGACCTCTGCTTCAGGGCGATGCCGCGCATGATCTCGCCGAGGGTGAGGGCGCTGAGATGCACGCCGAGCGGATCCACGGATCGCAGCCATCCGACGGGCTGTACCGCGCCGCGCCGGGCCTCGGAGATGATGTTGGCGTCGACCAGGTACATCAGAACGCCACATCGCGGCTCGGTGTGGTCGCGCGGGCGGCAATGGCCTCGGCGAGGTCGTCATCCCAGGCGGGACCGGATAGCAGATCGTCGACCAGGCTCGGCCGGCCGGCGCGCAGCGCGTCGTAGTCGGCGACTGACAGCACCACGGCGGCGCGCTCGCCGCGCAGGGTGACGATCTGCGGGCCTTCGTTCCGCGCCTTCTGGACAACCCGGGAGAACTGGTTCTTGGCGTCCTGCAGCGGCCATTCCATGTTTGCGTGCTCCTAGCTAGACTGTCTAGCCATATAGACGTGATTCCTGACGGGTCAACGACGCAAAATTCCAGCGATCCAGGGACGATTTTGGCCGGAATCGCCAGCCTCTCAATAAAGGAGTAGGATGTCCGATAATACAACATTATCGGACGTTTTTTATTGCAGACAGGTGCGGCGGTTTGATGCTCAGATACTGGCACAAAGCGCCGCGCTGAGCTACGCTCCGGCATGGCCTCGCGCGCGCGAATCATTCCGGAGCCCCCTCCCAGCTTCCCGCCCTTTCCCGGCTGGGCGCGGCCGCCGGCCATCGGCGAAGCCGTTGACGACACGGACTTTCTCGCCGGCGCGGCGCTTGCCGCGCTCAACCCGATCGCCCGTCACGAGCACCCGCTCGGCAGCCTCTGGCGCCAGCGCCTGGCGCTCGCCTGCACCGCGGCGCTGGCGCGCCAGGAAGGGCGGACGGAAGACGAGGGCGTGTTGCGCGATCACTGGTATCACCGGCGCGACGGCGACGATCCCGGCCCGGCCGGGCGCCTCCTGAAGGCATGGCGTTGGCTTGGCGAACGCTCGGTTATGCGCCCGGCGGACTGGGAGCTCAACCTGGCCGCGCTGCTGGCGCATAGCTTCGACGACGCCCTGCAGGACGTCATCGCCTTTGCCGCCGACCAACTCGAAGGGCAGGGGAGCCCGGTCGGCGCGGCCGCGGCAGTGGCCGCAACCAGCCTGCGGTTCCGGCCCGACTGCCGGCCGCTGGCGCTCTGGCTCGCCGACGCGGTGCTCGCGCACCGGCTGAAATGGCCGACGCCGGTGCCGCTGCTGGCGGCGCATTTGAAGCGCGGCGATCTTCGCCACGCTGTGGCGCACGTCGAGGGTGACAGTCCCTGGCGCGTTGCCTGCAATCTCGCTTATGCGCGTGGTGCCGCGGCGGCGGCCGACCTCCATAGTGATCTCGCGCGCCGCGCAGAAAAGCTCCTCGAAGCGGCGCCGCGGCTGCGTGGCAAGGATGCCGACATGATGGTGGCGATCCTGCTATGCGAGGACGCGCAGCCGGCCAAGACCGGCAGGGCGGCGAGCGACCGCTCGAGCCGGCGGCTGTTCGAGCGCTTGGTCGCGCTCGGCGGTGTGCGCGAGCTCACCGGCCGGCCGACCTTCCGGCTGTACGGGCTCTGAGCCATGGCCCGGCGCGCGCGATCTCCTGAAGCCTTCGATGTCGAGCTCGCCGATCTGCCGGCGGAGCTGCGCTGGCGCGAATGGATGGGGCGCGTCGAGGCGGTCATCTTTGCCTCGCCCACGCCGGTCGGTCGTGACGTGCTTGCGCGCGTGGTTGGCCGCGACTGCAATATCGACCTGATTATCGACGACCTGAGGGAGGAGCTGCGCGGGCGGCCCTATGAGCTCGTCTCCGTCGCCGGCGGCTGGCAGCATCGCACCCGGAAGGTCTTTGCCGATGCGATCCGGGTTGCGACCGGACGCGGCGGCGAGACCCGGCCGCTGTCGCAGTCCGAGAGCCTGGCGCTGATGGCGATCGCCTATTTCCAGCCGATCACCCGCGGTGAGCTCGGCCAGTTCTTCGGCAAGGACGTTAGCCGCGACACGATCGGCCATTTGCGCGCGCACGGCTTCATCGCCGCCGGCCCGCGCAGCCCGCAACCGGGCGCGCCCTACACCTATGTCACGACGAAGGGGTTCCTGGCGCATTTCGGGCTCGACACGCTGCGCGACCTGCCCGACATGGAGGCACTCGAGGACGCCGGCCTGCTCAGCAAGGACAAGCTGCTGGCCGAGGATATGCCGCTGGGGCTCATGGCGGGCGAGGGAGACGAGGAGGACCTGGACGGAAACGACGTCACTGCTGACGAGCCTTACGACCTCGACGACGGATCAGGCGGGAACAGATGACGATTGTTGACGAACACGACGAAGACGGCCCCATGCGCGTGCGCGAACATCACCTCGTCGTTGCAACGGCGAAGCATGTCTTCCTGCATCGGGAATATGGCGTTGTCTTCGTCCGGGAAGCCGCTTCCCGGGAGGACCTGGCCACTTATGACCTGACCCCTTTGCTGCTCTACGGGCTTTCGGTTCCAGGGACCTCGCTTCGATGGGTCATACTCACGCCGGTCGACAATCCGGCATCGATCGTGAGTGTTCTCGGGAAGGCGTGGACGCAAGCCGACGGCCTGCGCGGTCGCCCGGATGTACTGAAGGTGAGCCGCCATCTCGCCGCATCTGCGGTGGACTTGCCTGAAACGCTGGCGGCGACCGATGTCCGGCTCGTCGTCGCGGAGGGAAGCGACAAGGCGTTCTCGGCTTCCGTGCGGCGGTGCCAGGAGGATGCAATGTGGGCGAGCTTGCCACGCAGACGGGCGACGCCGAGCATGACGCCGGATCAACTGAACCGCTGCGCCACGGACCGCCACAATCATTCTTCCAGACCCCGCTGCCACGGGCGAATGCCACCATGGAGTGGTGGCGGAACCTACCGCCTCGCGCGGCCAATCTGCTCCCGGGCGATGAGATCGATTGGCGTCCGGGCGCCTGGCTCCACGCCTGGGAGAAAGGGTTGGCGCCGGCCGGGCGACGGTATTTTCACAAGGATACTTTCGACGGTGCCGTATGGCTGCTCACAACGCGTCCGATCGCGGATGGCGACGAACTCGAAGAGACCATTTTCGCGGATCACGAGACGGACGATCTTCCGGAAGTCGCCCGGGCCTTGGTGCGATGCTGGCCGACCTCACCCGGCGAGCTGAGCCGCTGCATCGGTTCGACCGCGCGCTCGCTGGAATGGTTTCTCGATCGCAAGACGGCTTTGGATCACCAGCAGCGCAATCGATTGTGTGACCTCCTGGGTCTCGAGCTGGATCCTGATTTCCAGACTTATGAAACCTGTGCCCCATGCGTTCTGATCGCCAGGACGTCGAACGCCGCGAAGCAAGCGTATGAGTTCCTGTCGCACGGCGGCGACCTCGTCTTCTCGATCGAGGCTCTTCCCGCCAGCGGCCTGCCAGATCCGAGTTGGCGATATTTGGTGTTTCAAGCGTATGGAGGTGCGCCGAACATCATGCTTGTTGCGCGCGGATCCGGCATTGATGCGAAGCTGTCGCAGGACCTCTTCATCAATTTTCAGGGGGCGAAGCCCATACGATTGGCGCTGTATCGCGACATTGTCCGCACATGCGCCAAAGCATGTCGGGATAGTCGTTCAAACATTCGGGCAATGAAGGAGCTCAACGATCGGCATGTGAGCTTCTTCACGGATATCGCATCTGAAATCTGATTCTCTCTGCCCGCCCCAATCAGGCCCCACACTCGGATTGGGCTTAGATCATCGAGCGCTTCGCCCGGGAGGCGAAGTTTCTCAGCAGCGGGCACGGGTGTGAGTCGCGGCCGTCACACTCGGCAGGAAAGCTGGGAATCGCGATCCAAGGCAGGCTGATTTCGCTGGCCTTCACCCCTAAACTCGTTCTTAACTTGTTCTTGGGGAGAAAGGCCTATCTCTCAGGACTGCTGTTCGAACGCCGCGAGAGGAATCCTGTGCTGCGATCCTGGGCAACCCGGTGTCTGGAGCTGCGCAGCGGTCTGCTGCGTTGAGATGTCATGACGACCGCGCAGCAACTGATTTCCCTCCTCAAGAGCCACGTCGAAGGTGACGATGAGCAGTTCCTGACGATCGCTCTACAGGCGGCCGCCAGCGAGGCGCGCCGGGGCCACGGCAAAGTGGCAATGCAGCTTCGCGAACTAGTCGATGCCGCGCGTGCCAACAAAGAGCGGCCCTCCAAGCGAAGGTCGACTCCCGTCCCGTTGGCGCAGCCGCGGGGCGACCTCGCAAATCTGATCGCCGTCCGGTACGCGGATGTCAGGCTGTCGAGCATGGTGCTTCCCGAAGCACTTGACGAGCGGCTTCGCCGTGTTCTTCGTGAGCAGCGTCAGAGGCATCGGCTCCTCAGTCACGGACTGGCACCGCGCCGCAAGCTGCTGCTGATAGGTCCCCCTGGTTCCGGCAAGACGATGACAGCCTCGGCCTTGGCGGGGGAGCTGCACTTGCCGCTATTCACGGTCCAGCTCGACGCCCTGATGACCAAGTTCATGGGCGAGACCGCATCAAAGCTTCGCATGGTGTTCACCGCCATGGTCGAAACAAAGGGCGTCTATTTCTTCGACGAGTTCGACGCCATCGGCGCCCGAAGGGCGGAGCGCAATGACGTCGGCGAGATCCGCCGCGTCCTCAACTCTTTCCTGCAGTTTCTTGAGGAGGATGAAAGCGAGGGGTTGGTGATCGCCGCCACCAACCATCCCGAGTTGCTCGACCCCGCCCTGTTCCGCCGGTTCGACGATGTGATCGAATATGCGCTGCCGAGTGCCGAGGTCGCAAAGCGAATTCTCCAGGCGCGGCTGGCAGCATTCGATACCGAGGGGTTGGATTGGGACGCGGTGGTCACCGCTGCGACGGGTATGAGTCAGGCCGAAATCTCGCGGGCTGCGGCTGATGCCGCAAAGCTGGTCGTTCTTGAGGATCGGGATCGCATCACATTGCGGGATCTCACAGCGGCCATCGCGGAGCGCAAGGGAGCTGCGCATCGGTAAATGGCAGACGATCCCCTGCGCCCACTCGCGCATGTCTATCTTCCTGGCCATGGTGTCGCACAGGACTATACGGCTCACGGTGGCGGCGGTGGTTCCGCGCCGCCGCAGCGCGATAGAGTCCAGCATGCCGAGAAGCTGACCACAGCCCTGACGGTGGCTTTGGCGGGCGCGGAAGCACAGCTCCGTGCGCGCGAAGTCGGTCTTGCCGCCGGAACGCCGGGCTTCTATCTCGAATTCGATCTGCCGGCGGCCCACGCCGAGATCGTCGATAAGCTCGAAAACCGGCAGGGGAAGTTCCCGATCGAGCTGGTGAGCGTTCGGCCAGGTAACGCCGACGGCACGACGGTTGCCGCCACGGTCTTCGTACCGGAAAAGCAGCGCGAGTATTATCTGAAGAAGGTTGCTGATTATCGGGACAAGGACCGCGTTCGCAGGCGCGAGGTCGACGGTCAGATCATAGAGGAGGCGACCGGTCCAAAGAATGAGGTCCTGGTCGCCTCCATCGAGACCGCGCGACTGGCTGTAGCCCGGTCGCTCTACACCGACGATGAAACATTCTTTCCTCTTCCGGGTGTCGCGATCTGGTGGGAGGTTTGGCTGCGGCTAGGCACGAAAGAGCGCTTCGTCGCCGCGGCGGGACGTCTCGCACTTCCAATGCGCGAGCACGCGCTGACCTTTCCCGAGCGAGAAGTTGTCATTGTCCACGGCACGGCGGAGATGCTGGGGCGCATCATCGCTAATACTGACACCATCGCCGAGCTGCGCACGGCGCGCGACACGCCCTCCTTCTTCATGGCCATGGATGGCGCTGAACAACGGGCCTGGGCTGCGGAAACGGCGGATCGGATCGTTGCCCCCGCCGCCGATGTACCGGCCGTTTGTCTCCTCGATTCCGGTTCGACCCGCCGACATCCGCTGATCCGACCGGCGCTTGCTGCCATTGATCAACAGGCCTTCGATCCAGGCTGGAACGTCGAGGACGTGAGCAACCAGGCACATGGTGGCCACGGCACCCAGTTGTCGGGTGTGGCGCTCTACGGGGATCTGATCGACGTGCTCGCTGGCGACGGGCCGGTAGCGCTGCGCCACAGGCTGGAATCGGTCAAGGTGCTGCCGGATCACGGCGCCAACGATCCCGATCTCTATGGTGCGATCACCGCGCAGTCGATCTCCCGTACCGAGATCGTCGCGCCGAACCGCCCCCGCGCGATATGTCTCGCCATCACCTCGGAAGGCGATCATTGGCGGGGCCGGCCGTCCTCCTGGTCCGCTGCCCTCGATACGCTTGCATTCGGCGCCGACAACGCGCCTCGCTTCATCGCTGTTTCGGCTGGAAATATCCGGGACGACATCCATCGTGACGATTATCCCGCCCGAAACGACACAACGCCGATTGAAAGCCCCGCGCAGGCCTGGAATGTCCTGTCTGTCGGTGCCTTCACCGAAAAGGATACCATCGTCGATCCGCTATTCGCGGGCTGGGAGGCGATGGCAGACGTCGGCGATATCATGCCGAGGTCCCGCACCTCGGTCAGCTGGAACCACGATTGGCCGCTCAAGCCGGATGTCGTTTTCGAGGGTGGCAATATCGGTGTCGACCCGACAACCTTGCTCGGTGATCACGTCGATGATCTGGCACTTCTGACCACCTATCGGTTGCCGGAACACCGCGCTTTCACGACAACGGGCGAGACGAGTGCAGCCACAGCGCTTGCGGCCCGCATGGGTGCCCAGATCATGGCCGAGAGGCCGAGCCTTTGGCCCGAGACGGTGCGTGGGCTTGTCGTCCATTCGGCTGAATGGACGACGGCAATGAAGGCCCACCTTGGTGCGATCGGGAAGAATGGCGTTTTGCGCCGCTATGGTTTCGGAGTGCCATCCCTCTCCCGCGCCCTCGGGAGCCTTCAGAACGACGTGACCATGGTCATTGAA
The DNA here is from genome assembly GCA_930633525.1 of Hyphomicrobiales bacterium. Taxonomy (NCBI): domain Bacteria; kingdom Pseudomonadati; phylum Pseudomonadota; class Alphaproteobacteria; order Hyphomicrobiales; species Hyphomicrobiales bacterium. The sequence goes on along the minus strand of CAKNFP010000003.1, from coordinate 73,938 downwards.
AATGACATGCAACCCTTTGCGAGGGTAGCGAGCGCTGTTGAGACCAAGGACCTCGTTGTTCACGAACTGCCCTGGCCGCGGGATGAGCTCGAAGCGCTAGGTGAGACTCAGGTGCAGCTGCGCATCACGCTCAGCTATTTCATCGAACCCAATCCGGGAGAGCGAGGCCGAAGCCGGCGCCACAGCTACGCCTCTCACGGTTTGCGCTTTGCTCTCAAACCGGGTGACGAACGCTTGGACGTCTTCGTCCGCCGTATCAATGCCAAGGCGGGAACTCGGCCTCCGGCGCGGGCAGCGGAGACGCGATGGATGCTGGGCCCCAATCTGCGAAATCGTGGCTCGCTGCATGCTGACATTTGGGAAGGCGATGCCGTCGAGCTGTCTCAGCGCGATGCCATCATCGTCTATCCGATCGGTGGTTGGTGGCGGGAGAACCCCGGCTATGGTCGCACTGACACCCGGGTTCGCTACTCGCTCATTGCGACGCTCAGAACCGCAGCCAACATTGATCTGTACACGCCGATCACCACAATGATCGAGCCCGAAATCGTTGTAGAAATATGAGGCAGGGGAGTGCTCTCCCATCGCGATCGAGCTGTTTCACGCAATCGGGCGTCCAGCTCAGTAGCGTGATTTTTTCCCTGGGAGGTAGGTCGTACATTTGTCACGCGTGGCGTCGTCGATCGTGAAGTCGGCCGGCGATTGCCCGCCAAGCTCAGGGCGGGAACTCCGCATCCAGAGATCTGCCCGTGCAGGGTCGATGTAGCGGTTGCGAGCGAGGGCCTCGAGCTCTCGGACGGCTTTATGCTTGCGCTCGCGGGCTTGCTCCTCGATCCTGAGCTGGTCCGCTTTTCGTCCGAGAGCATAGATTGCGTCGCGAAGCCCAGTTTCGCTCCGCGCGGACTCCAGTGGAGACTGGCCGTTCAGAGCCGCATCGCCGGTGCTCAGCCAGATTTCATGACCTTCACCTAGGTCCGCCGCCGCGAGCCTCCTGAGCCGGACTACCCGTGCTTCGGCATCGGCCTTCTCCTTCTCCCGCTTCTCCCGTTCTCTGTCTTCGGCCTCGAGGCGCTTCCTCTGCAACGCGCGCGCAAGCTCCCCCTCACATGGGAGCCCAAGAAGCTCCAGATTGGGGCGAGGCGAAAAGCGGATCCGGGTGCGGATGTTAGACAGTTGATGGCAAAGCGCCGTCCATTCAGGATCGCTGCCGTGAATTGCGTCAGCGACGGACTGTCCACGGCCCGATAGTTCGGCCATGATCCATGCCTCGAATGAGAATTCGCGCGTTTCCTCGTCAGGCAGGCCGAGAAGCTGCTCTGACACGATGCCCCGCATTTCGGCCAGGCGCTTCGCAGGGCGCGCCCGCAACTCCTCCGCCTCGCGAATCCTCTGCCGCAGCAGACCCGACGCCTTCCAAATCTCTGAGGGGACGGAGTGGACAAACCCAAGCTGCTCCAGCTGGTGCAGATAGCTTTCAACGGATTTTGCGGGAGAGGCGAAAGGCAGTCCCGCTTCCTTCAGCGCCTTAGCGATGTCCTCGGAAACCGAGCGGAAGCGCGAGTCGATCCAACGCCGCCTGACCAGGGCGGCGACGGCCGTTCGCGTTCTGAACGGTTGGGATTTCGATTGCAGCAAGTCGAGGACAATTGCACCTTGCCACTCGGCGAGCGGGACCGTGAAACATCCGCTTCCGTCGACGGGGAGGTTGATCAGAGCATCCAAGCCGTCCTGGCGCAGGATAGCCTCGCACTCCTCACTACCCCCCTCGCGAGCCGGAAGACGGTGCCGATAATTTCGACGGTGCTCGTCGATGGACGTTTGCCGATCTTTGGCACGTTGGCGCGCCCTCTCCGACAAGCGGTCCCGGGCAGCGGGCTCGAGCGGATTGTGAAGCCAGATCCTGGGAGCGTTGTAGAGGATGTCGTCGGCTAGCTCATCCAATGCTCGATCCCGGTAGACAGACAGGTCGATCTCGATCGCCCCGACATTCATGGTCCGGATGCGCGCGATTTTCACGTCATCACAGGAGTGGGTGACTTTGAATTCAACGATGAGGCGTCGATCCCGCAGCACCAGGACAACGTCCGGTACAATCGACCCATCCTTGGTTTCAAGAATGGCCTCGTCGAATCCGAGTCTCGTTGCCCTCACCACGACCTCGGTATCGTCCCGATTCGAGACGAGGAGCTCGGGAAGCGCAATCTCCAGCCGCTCGTCGAGGACCTGTTTCGCGAATTTATGGAGGGCCGTTTCGCCCGCGGACGTGCATGAAGCACCGTGGCGATCAAAGTGATGCGCGAAGTGGTGTGCTTGCAGATCCCCCTTCTTTGCAACCATTCGCCGGTCGCAGCCGGGGCATCGGCAATGGCAGGCGAGTCCCGACGGCACGTCGTCGATGTGTCGAAGTGAACCATCAGCGGCTTCTGCAACCAGAGCGCCGCCTTGCTCCGTACAATCGAAGAGCTGACCAAGCCGTATGCGTGTCATGCGTCCACCACCCCCCTCGCGACAAGACGCTGGAATGAGCGATGGAGCGACTCGCCATGGGCAGCGAATTTCGGATCCATCGGGCCTACCGGTTGTCCATCGCGACATCTTCGAGGTACTGATGCCACCCGTACATGTCCTCGATCGGCTCGGCCATGATGTCCTCTAGCTGGTCGATCTCCCTCCGGATCCAGTCAAAGCTCCCCAGCGCGATGGACGCCTTGCGTTTCGTGCTGATCGATGTCGCCTGCTTTCGCCAACTGTTGAAGGGCAATATTGGGTGTTTGGGGGTCCAGTTCGGTAGAAGGCGTGCGTTGAGGGCTTCAAGGACCCTCGTTCCCCGCGCCATCGCGAGCTGCTCATCATCGAGTGGCTTTGGCTCGAGACCCTTCGCCTTCAGCTGCTTGTCGTGATCGCGGCGATGGCGGCGAATTGCCGTCAGAGTATCGGCCTCGAGTTGGACGGTCCGCAGGGTTGCAGTAGGATCATCCGTCCCCGAACGTCCCCTCGCGATAATGCTGAAAGATGCCTCAGCTTCGTCGACCTTGGCGAGAAGGTGCTTACTTAGCGCCTGCTCGATGGGCACCGGCGGCGGCGGACATTCGGCAACCCATCGGGCGCGCAGCCCCGCAATATCCACCTTCGCACCGTAGCGTTTCGCGGTCGCCAGCTCCGGCAAGAGGCGCCGCGCGGCGTCGGTGATGATCTCAGGCTCCCAACGCAGATGGCGTTGAGTGCCGAGCAGTGGCTCAAGCAGCTCGGCGGCCAAGTGGAAATACAGGTGGGCGAGCTGGCCGATGACCGGATCGTCGCGCAGGCCGACATGGTAAAGTTGGTTCCTGTAGCCGTGCAGGGTCGTGATTGCCTGAACCTGCTCGGCCCGGATATGGCCGCGATCCTGGAGGAGCCCGATTTTCCTGTCGAAGGCGCGTCCCCGCGCGTCATTCCTTTGTTCCTGGGTCAGCCGGCGCGGGCTTCGGCGGCGGTCGTCGGATAAGAGATCAGTGCATTTCAGATGGCACATCAGCTCCAGGCCGTTGTCGACGAGGATCAGAGCGATGCGGCCATTGAGCGGATGATTGATGGCCAGCTCGCTCAGGGCGCGGTCTAGCTGCTCGATGATTGGAATAACTGATCGCAAGTCTCCCCTCCCAAGCATGCTCCGAGCGATGCCGCTTCGACCGCGGGCTGCCGTGCCCGCCATGGGGTTTCACGAGCCGGGACGAAGCGTTTCCCCGACGTCCGTCGCGTCGACACCGGCGCCGCGAGCTGAGCATGAGCCTGCCGGGGCCTGTCACGCGGATCGCATAGCCGGTGTTGATGTCTCCGGCTGCGCCATGATCATCAGCCGGTAGGTTCGGCGGCCCCGCGTGCCCTCTTGGGCTTGGCAGCGGGCTGTGCAACGGATTTCGTCTTACGCGGGGTGCGCTTTGCCGGGGCCGTCTCTGGCGCGGCCGCAACGGCGGTCGGCGCGCTTGCCTTAGTGCGCGGGGTGCGCTTCGGCTTCTCCATCACTGAAGGTGAGGACGCAACGACGGGTTCCGGAACTGGCACAACCGCCTTGCGCAGCTGGCCAAGGCCTGACGCCTTCGCCAACGCCGAACGGGCTTCCGCATAGCTTGGCGCGACCATCGGATAGTCGGCGGGAAGGTTCCATTTCTGACGGTACTCGGCAGGCGTCAGACCATACTGTATGCGGAGATGTCGTTTCAGCGATTTGAATTTCTTGCCGTCCTCCAGGCAGATGATGAAATCCGACGTCACGGACTTGCGCACCGATACCGCGGGCTCAGGCTTCTTCTCCGGCTCAGTCGACGCTGTTGTGCCCAACGACCGGAGGGCACCGTGAATGTCATGGATCAATTTCGGCAGTTCGGCTGTCGGCACGGAATTATTGGAAACATAGGCCGCGACGAGCGTGGCGGAAACCGCCACCAGATCCGTGGCATCAGACTGATCGGACCGCATCCTTGAGCACCTATCGTTCAGCGAGAGCCGCGCTGGACCTGGATCTGCGCGGCAGCCACTCTTCCCAGACTTTCGTCGCCGACCTCAACGCTGGGTTACCGGATCGATACGACGACCTGCTTTAGACCAGTTCGGGGAACGGACATATCCTTTTCAAAGGCGACTGGATTGGTGATGAGTTTTTGAGGGTCGTGGACGAAAACAAACAGAAAATCATAACGGTCATCAGCACCGTAGAGGACGAAGTCGTCCGCTATCTGCTTCCTCAGCGTTGTATTATCCAGGCCGGCACGCGTCATCTTGAATTCGACGCAGCATCGATAATCGGGCAGGTAGGTGTCCACGCGCCCTGCGCTGCCGGCGACCGATCCGCCAAACTCCTCGGGGCGGATGTCGTCGATCTCGAGCGCGAGCAGCGATTGAAACAAATATTGCACGTCGTACTCGTCCACCATGACGAGCGCTGCGCGGCTCTTTCGGCGCTTCTTGAGGCCGAGCAGGACCTGTTCGAAGCGATCGGCGATATGCGCCAAGTGAGCCATGATATGGAACGCCTCCGCGTTCGCGCTCGCCGGACTTGATCCGTCCAATTGCCTCAACGCTTCTTTGACGCCATGCTGGGCCTTCTCAACGGCGCCTCGGACCATTGGGAGTGTTTCCAGATAATGGTCGCGCTGTTGGCAGGCCTCCCAAGCCCGTGTGAGCTCCATCAGCCAGTGCTCAAGCTGTTTCACCGAAAGCTCGAGCATCTCACGCAGATCGGCCGCGGATGCGTAGTCTCTAGGAAACTGGCAGTTGAGCCATCTCGTATCGGACCAGTCATAGAGCGCCATAGCAATGCCGTATGCCTTGCGCGCCTCGTCGCTCCGGCCATAACCCTGGTTCGGATTGACTCCTTGCATCAGATCAGCCCAGTCGTTCTGCTGAGCGCGAGCGAAGGATTGCAAATAGACTCCGGCCTTTTTGGCCAGTTCGAGCTCGTCCATGTCGAAAATCCGCAGATCGTATTCAGGTAGGTCTCTTGCCGGCTTCGCCATGTTGGGGTGGAACCGCCGCAATCAGGCGAGGAGAGAGGCCGTCTACACGGACTGCAGTTCTGTATCCGAGCACAGTACACGTTCGAAGCCGCTTCGCTTTGATTCCATTCGCCTCAGCACGCGTTGCTCCATCTCATAGGCCTCAACAGAGGTCTTCCATGTCTGGGTCAGAAAGATCTTCCATTGCTCGTTGAGCACCTCGACCGGGACGTGCTGGTTCACGGCCGCCAGCCGCGCGTCGACGTCCCCAGCATGGCCGATCTTGAAGACGTTCCTCTTGCCAAACCGCAGGGCATAGGTTGACGCGGGGTTCTGGGCCGAGTGCTCAACGCGGTAGGCGACGTCGCCTGGCTTCGGACCGGTGGTCGGCCGAAGAAGCTCGTTCAGTTGCCGCATCCGCTGGAGAGAGGGAAGCTCGGGCAGCACGAGCGGCTCGGCAGCGAGCGCCAGGACACGTCTTACATCTTCCTCCTCAAGCTCTTCCACGCCCGGCGTCGCGAGCATGGTCAGCTGCGTGGACAGCGTGTCCGTCACCACCGGCTGCGGCACGAAGCGCCATGCCCGGGTCAGTGCGACCGCATGAGGAAATTTGTAGTTGCCGCGCTCGTCGAAGTCGCGGGCATCGAGGTCGGCGTGGGTGGCGATCTCGAGCGTGCGCAGCGGCTCGAAACCAATCTCCGCCATTCCCAGCAATCGCCCTTGGAGGGAGTCTGGCGTGCGCTCTGTCTTCGTGCCCACGAACAGCAGGCGGTCCCCGCGTTCAGCAAGCTTGAGGAGACGGTTGAGGTGGCCCGCCGATCCGAAGGTCGCGATCGGCAGACGTTCAAATCCCAGGCCCCAGACGCGGGTTGCGAACATCCTCATGGTGCTGTCGGGTCCGGCTGATCGGGATGCGACGTCAAGATCGTGTTGAGGTGGCGCTCGAGCGCCTCGATGCTCGCCATCACCTCCTCGAAGGCGGGCGGTGTCCCGAATATCATTGCGGACATGCACGCATCTCCGGGGTGGGGACAAGACGATAGCTCCCCGGCACCGCCCGGTCGTACCGATGATCCCGCGCGCGAAACATCAGCATCTTGTGCTGGCGGGAGGCTTCGGCGAGGTCGCGCGTCGAGGCGGTCGCGACGCCATAGTCTAGATGGGTCCAGATCTGATGGACGTCGTAATAGTGGCGCGAGTAGCGATCGAGATTGGGTTCCGGGCGGTCGGGCCTGGCGTCGAGACGGCGCTTCTCGGTCATATCGGTCATGGCGTGCAGGATCAGCACCTTTACTTTGCGCCCCGCGAATTCTTAGTCTCATTTCTTCGGCTTCATCTGCGGACGAGCGGCCTCTGCAGCTTCACTTTCGGCCTTAAGGTCGGAGATCAGGAACTCGAGCTCCGCGATATGCGCTGCGAACTCGTGGGGCTGAGGCACAGCGAAGGTGTCTGCCGCCGGATTGTCATGGCTATGCGTGTTTGCGCGGGTCATCCCCTCGTGGAAGCGGATGGCTAGCGCATCCGAAAGGCGAACGTAGCGAAGCAGCTGCGTCTGGATGACGTCCGTTCCACGTCGAACAATGTCCCTGAAAATCACTTGTTCCACGACGCGCTCATAAGTGTCGCGCAGCCGACCATACAGGTTCTTCACCTGATATTCGTACTCCGCTGGGCTCGTCGCATGAAGTTTTGCGAGCGGCGCGGCATCGTTCTTTATCCGTCCTATACGCTTGCTGACGTCTTGGCCTTTCCATGGCATCCCCGCTGTATCGACTTTACCAGCCGCGGATTTGTCGCTGAACAGCGCAACCGTGACGGGCTCGATTCTGGCGTCGTCAGCTACACGACAGAGTTCATTAAAGAAGATGATGTCATGGGTGAACACGATGACCTGTCGCTTCGTCGCCTCCTCGGCGATCCGCTCGGCCACTTTGGCGCTTCTGTCGCGGTCGAGGGAGGAAACGGGATCATCGATCACGATCGGCCCCGAGCCGTCGGTCAGGGCAACCTCGGTCAAGAATCCGGCGAGGGCCAAGGCTCGCTGTTCGCCCTCGCTTAGGATCTCCGACGTCACCTTGGTCAGCTTCGTCTTGGGATCTATCTCGAATTCCGCCTTGGTCTGACCGCTCTTGCGGGCCAGCCCGACATTGAGATGCATGATGTCGAAGCGCAACCGCTCGGCATCAAAACGCGTGACCACCGCCGTCGTCAGATGCGTGTCCAACAACTCGTTGGCGCGCTGCGTTATTCCTCTCGTCTGCACGTCAGCGAGAGCTTTCGTGTAGGCGTCGTCGATAACCAACAAGTCCCGACGCGTGACAAGCTTCGATTTGTTTGCGGCGAGCGTCTTGCGATCTTCGAGCTCTGCCTTTTCCGCAGCCAGCTTGGCTCGCTCTTCGGAATTCCCTGCCTGCGCAAGCCCATCTTTCTCCGCCTTCAGCTTGAGCGCGAAAGCCTTCACGTCCTCGATCGGCACAATCATTCGAGGGACCGCGTCGCTCTCTTCGCCTCGCAGCCGCGCAACTGCGTTCGCGCAGCGCTTCACCGCCGAGGTCTGAAAGATCGAGAGCCCATCAGCCAGTTCCGCGTCCCGCTTTCGCACCTGTTCGAGCCGGTCAGGGAAGTCGTCGGCGCCAAGACAGGCTAGGTCATGAACATTCGCGAGTGCATCGGCCACCGCCTGCTCCGCCGTTCTGGCTGCAGCGTCGAGGGTGTCGTCCATGAATTTCTGAAAGCGCTGCATGCGACTGGCGCCATCCGGCAGTAGCGGCTGCTGGCACAACACGCATGCAGCCGCACCGCTGTCTGCGACCAATACCGGAAACGTCTGTCCCCGGTAGGCTTCCGTCACGGAGTAGTCGCGCGCCGCGGCCCAGAGTACTCGCCAGGTATCGCTGCCGACACCTGCTAGGGGTTCGTCGGTGAACAATTCTCCAGCAGCGATCGTGGCTGCTTGGCGTGCTGCGACCGAAGCGGCACGAAGGCTCGAAAGTTGCTCCAACGCAGCATCGGTGAGCGTTGAGGCGACGGCCTCGCACTCCACCGCAAGGGTATTGATCCACTTGGAGAGCGCATTGACATCGGCAGCGGCCGCGACACCTGCAGAGAGGGAAGCTGTGATCTGGTCGAGCCGCTCTTGATCTGCCGTACCGAACACTGTCGCCGCATCGATTTGGGCATCAGTCGTGGACTTGCTCAAGGTTTTGTCGAAGCGCTGGGCTGCCGTTTCGCGTTGTGGAGCGAAAGCGATCTCCGTCAGGCTGACCTTGTTCCCGACCTCCGTTGCGCGCTCAGAATCCAGTGCCTCTTTCAAGCCGATGCAAACGGCATTGAGACGGTGAGGCAGGGCCAATCCAAATGGAAGAAACCGGATCTGGTTCCCACCATCGACGTAGAGCTGCGCGGAGGCCGTGTCGAAGACGGAAACTTGCGTCAGCTGGGGCGGGGCGACCGTGCCAGGAGTCCATGGGATTGCGGTGTCGCCGGCGCCGGCGTCGATTACAATCTGGGCCGTTTGCGGGCCGGCAGTGCCTCCATAGACATCAGCGAGAACCTTCAGCTTGGCCGGGTTTTCGACGCGCGTCCGGCAGGCCGTCCGGAGGATCCGCACAAAGCCGCTCTTGCCGCTTCCGTTCCGGCCATAAACGATCGTGAGTGCTTTCGGACAAAAGGTGAGGGACGCTTGGGGCACCAACCGATTCACGTTCTCGACGTTGGCGATGCCCTTTAGAATGATGGGTTGATGTTTCCCGCCTCCAAAATGAGCCTTGGTGAACGGGACGGCTTTTGGAGGCGCGGCCGGAAGTTTGAATCCGGCAGCGGATTTGACCTGAGCAAGCAACTCACCGACGTCGGTCGCGGTAAGCTCATTGCTGATCGCCAGACGTCTCAGGGCATCCTGCTTCCAGGACGAAAGCTTCTTTGACCATTCCAGAACATCATCTATCGGCTCCCCAGCCATTCCGTCCCCCGATAGAAAGCCTCAGCCCCGCATGTTGCCCGCGGGTATCCTGTTCCCAACTCGATATTTCAATATCACGTCTTTCTATCCGCCCGTAAGCTCCGCACGTGCACCGAATGGCGCAAAGGGGGGCGAGAGACGGTGGCCTATAGATTCGTTCATACGGCAGACATCCATCTGGACTCCCCACTGCGCTCGCTCGCACTGCGCGATGCCGAGCTGGCGGAGCTGATCGGCAATGCCACGCGGCGCGCCTTCGTGCGGATCATCGATCTATGCCTGGACGAACAGGTCGATGCGCTGCTGATCGCCGGCGATCTCTATGATGGCGACCAGACCTCGATGAAGACGGCCCGCTTCCTGGCCGAGCAGCTCCGGCGCCTGCACGAGGCCAGCATCCGCGTCTTCATCATCCGCGGCAACCATGACGCCATCGCGAGGATCACCAAGGAACTGGTGCTTCCCGACTCGGTGAAGCTGTTCAGCGGGCGTGCCGAGGCGGTTGAAGTCGATCGCGCACCCGGCGGCCTCCCCATCGTGATCCACGGCCTGAGCTTCGCCCAGCCGCATGCGCCCGAAAGCCTGCTCGGCAAGTACCGGCCGGTGGTGGATGGGGCGGTCAATATCGGCATGCTGCACACCAGCCTCGGCGGCGCGCCCGGCCACGACCTCTATGCGCCATGCAGCCTCGCCGAGCTTCAGGCCACCGGCTTCGACTATTGGGCGCTCGGCCATGTGCACAAGCGCTCGGTCGTCGAGGAGCGGGTCGCCGTCGTGATGCCCGGCATGCCGCAGGGGCGCGACATCAACGAGGCCGGCGCCAAGTCGGTCACGCTCGTCACCATCGATGACGATCGCTCCGTCCATATCGAGCAGCGCTCCACCAGCATCGCGCAGTTCGAGCGGGTTGCCGTCGACGCCACCGGACTGGAGGATTGGCGCGATCTCGTGGCGGCGGTGACGCGCGCGCTGGAGAAGGAGCGGGACGCTGTCCGCTCCGAGCATCTCGTCGCCCGCCTGCAGGTGACGGGCGCGACGCCTTTGGCCTGGCGCCTCCGGCGTGACGCGGATCTGTTGAAGACCGAAGCCGATCAGCGGGCGTCGGTCATCGGGGCCAGCTGGGTCGAGAAGCTGGAGATCGCCTGCCGCCCGCCCGGGCAGAGGGTGGAGTCATCGGGGGATCCGCTGTCCGAACTCCATCGCCTGATTGAGGACGACATCCTCGGCTCCGACGCTTTCCAGGCCGAGCTCGTCGGCATGGCCGAGGAGATAAGGGCGCAGCTCCCGCAGGAATGCCGTGATGCCTTCGGCTCCGACGAGGGTTCCTTCAGGGAGGCGCTCGCGCGCCTGGCGCGCGACGGCGCGGAAGGCGTGATGGCACGTCTCGATGCCGCCGGGGAAGGTGCCTGACATGCGCCTGCGCCGTCTCGACCTCACCCGGTACGGGAAGTTCACCGACCGCAGCATCGATTTCGGCGAGCGAGCCGAAGGACAGCCGGACCTGCACGTCATCTACGGGCCGAACGAGGCCGGCAAGTCGACGGCGTTCGCGGCGTTTCTCGACCTGCTGTTCGGGATCGGCGCGCAGAGCCCGTTCGATTTCCTGCATCCCTATTCCACCATGCGGATCGGCGGAGCGCTGGAGTTCGGCGCCGAGACGAGGGAGTTCGTGCGCATCAAGCGGCCGCAGAACAGCCTGCTCGACGCCGAGGGCCGACCGATCGCCGAAAGCGCCATCCGCGGCGAGCTCGGCGGCATCGAGCGCGACGCCTATCGCACCATGTTCTCGCTTGATGATGAGACGCTCGAGAAGGGTGGCGAGAGCATCCTCGCTAGCAAGGGCGATCTCGGGCAATTGCTGTTCTCCGCCAGCGCCGGCCTCGCCAATCTCAGCCACAAGCTTCTCGATCTTAGGGGAGAGGCGGATGGGTTCTACCGCTATCGCGCGCGCAGTGGCACGCTTGCTGAGCTCAAGGCGCGGCTCACGGAACTGAAGGCGGAGCGGGAGCGCTTCGACACCCTGGCGTCGGACCATGCGCGGCTCGTCGAGACCCGGGACCGGGCCAGGGCGCACTATGATGAGGCGGTCACTGAGCGCACCCGCACGCAGTCGCGCATGGATGAGATCCAGCGCCATCTCACCGCGCTGCCGCGCCTTGCGGCGCTACGCGGGATCCGCGAGCGCCTCGCTCCGCTTGCGGACGTGCCCGAGGCCCCGCCTGGCTGGCCGAACGAGCTGCCGAGGCTTCAGAAGCAGGAGATCGAGCTCGGCGTCCAGATCCAGGCTATCGCCGAAGAGATCGGGCGCCTTGCGGATGAGATCGAGGCGATCGCTGTCGACGAGGCCGCCCTGCGGCTGTGCGAACCGGTGGAGCGGCTCGGCGAACTCCGGGCGCGCCATGTGACCGCTGAGCGGGACATTCCCGAGAGGCGTCTGCAACTCCGGCAGGCGGACCTCGCGATCTCGGCAATCCTCCAGCGGATCGAGCGGGAAGGGGAGGCCGAGCCCCGCCGCCTCATCCTGACGGCGGCGACGGTCGGTCGTCTGCGCGAACTGATCGAAGCCCGCTCTGGCATCGACGCCGCGATACGTACCGCCGCTGGCGAACTCATCGAGGCGCGCCGTCGCCTCGGCGAGACCGCGGCGCGGCTGCCGGAGCCCGGCGTGGATCCGCAGGCTGCGCAGGAGCGGGAGCGATCGATGGCGGCGCTGGCGATCACCGTCGAGCAGACACGTTCCGCCGATCACCATGTCCGGCATCGCTTGGCCGATCGGGCCCGCGCTGCTGCTGTCGATGCGCTTGCGGATCGCCTGACGGCGCTGCACCCCTGGCAAGGCACGGCAGATGATCTCGTCGGCCTGCCGTGCCCGGGTCCCGACAGGATGCAGCGCTGGAGGGCGGCGCGCGGCGAGGCTGAGGCCACGCTGGCACAGCATCAGAGCGAGACGGAACGGCTGACGACGCTGGTCCGCCATCTGAAGGCAGAGCGCGCGAGCCTTTCGTCCACGACGGGCGTCGTGACGGATCAGGAGGCCGCCGAGATCCGGACCCGCCGCGAGCAGGCCTGGGCGGCGCATCGGCGCGATCTCGATACCATGTCGGCCGATGCCTTCGAGGCAGTGCTGCGCCACGATGACATCGTCGGCGCCGGACGGTTCTCGCACATGTCCGAGCTGGCGAAGTTGCACCAGAGCGGGCAGGCACTCGCCGTGGCGCAGGCCGACCTCGACCGGGCCGTCGAGCTCAGGGACCGTGCGGCTGCTGCCCTGGACGGTCTCGATGCCGAGGTGGCCAAGGCGGTCGACGCAATCGCGCCTTCGCTCGCTTCTACACCATTTCTGCCGGCGATCGAGGACTGGCTTGCCCGCCGGGAAAAGGCCCTCGACGCGCGCGAGGCGGTCAGGAGCGCCGAGCAGGATCTTCGCGCCGCGCAGCAAGATGCAGGTGCGGCGACGGAACGGCTGCGCACCGCGCTCGGTCGGGCCGGCCTGGCCCAGGAGCCTGATGCGGGCTTCGACGCGCTGCTCGCCAATGCCCAGGCGGCGCTCGACCGTGAGGCCGAGCTGCGCCGCCTGCGTGCCGACCTGGACGAGCGCCAGCGCGACGTCGCGTTGCGCGAGCGTGCCGCCGAGCAGGCAGGGGCGGATGAGGGAGCTTGGGCCGAGGCATGGTCCAGGACCTGTCGCGGCTGCTGGCTCGCAGATATCGCTGAGGTGCCGGTCATCGGCGTCGTTCGCGAGATGCTCGTGGCGACTGCCGATCTCGCGCCGGCGATCGAGAAGCGGGCGGGCCTCGTCGACCGCATCGAGAAGATGGAAAAGGACCAGGTCGCGTTTCGCGACGAGGTGGTGAGCCTCGCGGGCGCGTTGAGGATCCCGGTCGGAACCGTGCCGGTTCTCGAGCTGGCGCAGCGCATCGGTGAAAAGGTCCGAGAGGCGGGCGCCGAACGCGACCGCCGGGCGAAGCTGATTGAGCGGCTGGAACAAGCGAGGGGACGGCAGCGCGCGCTTGCCGAGACGTCGGCGATCCACGACGAGCAGAAGCACCGGATGACCGGGTTCTTCGAGGTCGTGTCTCTGGCAGAGGTGGCGGATAAGCTTGCCGACGTCGCGCGGCGGGCCGAGTTCCGTGGACAGGCCGAGGATGCCGGCCGTGAGATCCTTGATGCGGTGCGTGCGCCTGATCTCCCCAGCGCCGAGGCTGCCCTCGATGCGGCGGATCGGCCGGCGCTGGAGGCGGAGCTGATCGAGCTCAAAGCCCGGTTCGAAGATCAGGACAAGCGTTGTCACGAGCTCTTTGCAACGCGCTCGGCGGCGATCGACCAGTTGGAGGCGATCGGCGGCGACGCCCGGGTCGCCGGCATTGAGGAGCGCCGGCGCACGACGCTGCTGGAAATCGAGGACGGCGCGGTGCGCTATCTGCAGCTACGTGCGGGCATCGCCGCCACGGAGCAGGCGCTCGCCAGCTATCGTGAGCGCCATCGCAGCTCCATGATGGCGCGCGCCTCGGCGGCGTTCCGCACCATCAGCCGCGGCGCCTATACGGGTCTTGCCGCCCAGCCCGGAAAGGATGGCGAGACGCTCATCGCGCTTTCCCCGTCTGGGGGCTCGAAGGCCGCTGAGGAACTGTCGAAAGGCACGCGGTTCCAACTCTATCTGGCTCTGCGTGTCGCCGGATACCACGAGTTCGTGCGGGCACGCAGCGCCGTGCCGTTCGTCGGCGACGACATCATGGAGACCTTCGACGATTTTCGGGCAGAGGAGGCGTTCCGGCTGTTCGCAGACATGGCGCAGGCCGGCCAGGTGATCTACCTCACCCATCACCGCCACCTTTGTGAGATTGTGAAGAAGGTCTGTCCGGCGGTGCGATTACATTGGCTCGACGAGGCCGTGATGGAACGTCAGTTCGCCTGAAGCATCTTCAGTGGAGACGACTGTAACGAAAGCGCGCTGAAGGAGTCTCGGGGCGAGCATAAGCGCTCACGACTTTCCTCAACGACAGGGTGGCTGCGAAATGCAGCAACGATCGTCACGGTGCCACCGACGCCATGCCTTCGTTCGGCTTGAAGAGCAGCTTCAGTGCCGCCATAACCTTTTCAAACCGCTCCTTGTCGAACCCATGCCTCTCCTCCGCTGTCGTGAGCGCTTCAGCGAAGTTGATATACCTGCTCGCTCGCGCAAGTTCGGTTGCGACTTCGGTCTGCGTTATCACCGCTGGAGTGGAGGCCAGTTGGCCATCCGCGCCAATTCGAACGTAGAGCGCATCTTGCTTTCGGCGGTCGCGCTTTCCATCAGCCAGTTTAAGAGCTTCACGATCATATGCGGGGTCTTCGGCCCAGACCCAGTTGTCCGCGGTCCAGCGGCCAATTTTTTCATACCGCAGAATTTCGAGTGCGCTGCCGACATCGTTCGGCAGATTGTTACCCAGTTCAAAGTCGCGGTTGATGATCGCGTTCAGCTCCTCGATCTCTTCCCAATGCATAATCATGTAGTCCATGATCATGCCAACTAGATGCTTGCAGGCGTGGTCGTTGATCGCCCGCCGAACAGCAGCCGTCAGCGGCACGATCTCCTCACTGATGAGGTAAAGAAGGAACGCCTTCGCCGCCTCCTCTTGAGCAATGATCAGGAGAACATATCGGGTGGCGCAAGGAGTGCGGAATTCGAGGTCGTAGGTTTCCTCGTGTAATCGCCAGGCGTTGTCGATAGAGGCTCGAATCGCTCTGTGGAGTTTGTTGCTAGATTGGTTGCGACGACGGTTTGCTCCGTCCATGATGTCTTACTCGCAAAGCGCTCATTTCGAAAGTTTGCGTCGAAGCCTAGCGGAGCCAATTGGCAGACGCTAGGCCTGTGTCTTTCGTGCCGCCGCGCTTGCCCTTAACGGCCAATTGCACCGTCACGACGCGCGACGAGTGCCGACGAGGCGGGCCGGTAAAAGAAGCCCGCGGCACGTTCTTGGGCGGAGGCGGTGACCTTGATGGGCCGCTGCCGGGCTCAGTAATGTATCGTCCCCACCGCTCCGCCCCCGCAAGCGATGGCATCGCCGTTGATCGCGACGCTGCGGGGGGAGGCAAGGAAGGCGACGACATCGGCGACTTCTGCCATGTCGACAAGGCGTCCGATCGTGACATTGGCGGCTAGGCGCCGCTCGATCTCCTCAGGCGTCACGCCATTCGAGGCCGCGCGGGCGACGACCAAGGGAGCGGTCTTCTCCGTGCGGGTCAGACCCGGATGGACCACCGTGACGTTGATCCCCTTGGATCCCAGCTCGTCGGCGAGATTCTTGGTCAGGGCAGAGACCGCAACATTGCGGATCGAGCCGATGATCGAACCCGTCTGTCGCGCCGCAAGACCACTTATGTTGATGATCCGGCCCCAGCCGGCAGCAGCCATATGCGGGGCCACCTCACGCGCCGTCCGCAGATAGCCCATCACCTTGACGTTCACGTCATCCCAGAACAGCTCGTCCGTGATCTCGGCCAGCTTCGGCGGCGGTGTCTGGCCTCCCGGCTTGGCGGCAGCATTGACCAGGATGTCGAGCCCGCCGAGCGCTGCGACCGTTCCCGCCACCAGCGCTCTAACCGAGCCGTCGTCCTGCGTGTCGACGGTCAATCCGACGATCCCGCGTCCGGTTTCCGCAGCGAGTTCACGCGCGGCGATGTCCAGATCGGCGGCGTTGCGGGCGGCAATGACAAGATCCACGCCTTCCATGGCCAGTTGCCGGGCGATAGCGCGGCCGATTCCCTTGCTGCCGCCGGTAACCAGGGCGCGCCTGCCGCTCAGTTGCAGATCCATGGCATATGTTCCTCAAGCTAGACGAACGCGTCACCTCTGACACGGCAAAGGCCGTGTTGTCGCCGTGAGCTTATTCGCTGTGCACGCTACGGTCTCGTCTCGAGGAGGCGTCGATCGACGCGCTGAACGGCGCATGACCATTCGATTGACCTGTTCCGTCTCGAAATGATCCACCCAGCGCTGTGCGGCCATAGATGTTCGATCGAGCAACGAGGGTCCATCGATCATCAGGGCCTGTCCTGAAGCCGTAATCCGCCCGTCCATGGGAGTGACGCAGGTTCGATTCCCTCCATTCCTGCGGAGCCAAGCTCCATGTCGAGATGCGCTGCGCCGCCTGTGGCGATGTGGTCGCTTCCAGAAGCATTACGCGCGACCGGGATTTGCACCAATCGGATATCGTCTGCACCGAAGGCTGATGTGGAGGCTATGGGGTTGAGCGACTCCCCAATCTTTGGACAGATATCCAGCGGAATTAAGCTACTCTCTGTGCTGGCTGAACGGTTTCGATGGCGTTGGAGTAAACCATGGCGGGCGGCTGTCCGACATGGGCGAGCGTGGACCGCCGTTGACTGTGGAAGATGATCTATCGTCAGATGCCCCTTGGCCTGCGAGCCGGCGTCTCAGGCATGCAAATAGACACACTCATGCTTCAGGGATCGCCGCGCGTGTTCGATGAAGATGTTGTCGGGCAGCGCGCTGGGCCGTCCATCGACATCCCGGGGCCGCTCCGCTTCAGCCGGTCGGGCAAGGTGAAGGAAGTGAACTGACGTCCGGAAAGTGCCGCTTGTTACAGCTTCACCCCTCTTGCACTGGCTTAACCTCTTCCTAAATCGCTTGCTGCCGGCGCCCCTTGGGGCCGGCGGGTCGCGCGGGCGCCACTCGGCGTCCGGCGATCGGACCATCTTGTACCCATGTTGCTCAAGAGGAGGATGTGGCTATGAGAACCACTCTCGACTTTGCTCCCCTGTTCCGGTCGAGCATCGGCTTCGACCGCATGCTGAACGCGCTCGAGACCGCGAGCCGTGTCGCCACGATCGACAACTGGCCGCCCTATGACATCGTCAAATCCGGCGAAGACGACTACCGCATCACCATGGCGGTGGCGGGCTTCACGGAAGGCGACCTCACCCTCACCCAGGAGCAGAACCTGCTGGTGGTGACGGGTCAGAAGTCCGGCGATGAGGGCGATGATGGCCAGTATCTCCATCGCGGCATCGCCGGCCGGGCCTTCGAGCGCCGCTTCGAACTCGCGGACCATGTGAAGGTCACCGGCGCAAGCCTCGTCAACGGCCTGCTCACCATCGAGCTGAAGCGCGAAATCCCCGAGGAAATGAAGCCGCGTCGCATCGCCATCGCGACCGACGCCGCGCGTCCCCAGGGTGAGGTGAGGCAGATCGAGGCCGAGAAGCGCGCGGCTTGAAGCGCTTCCCACGACGCATCACGTCAGACGCCGGGCGCACCCGCCCGGCGCCACAGGAAGCTTTTGCACGCGAACGGAAAGGAGAAAAATCATGAGTGTACGTGACCTGATCCCGTGGGGCCGCGACAATGGCAGTTCGGTCCCCGCTGTCTTCCGCGACGACGACCGCAGCCCGTTCGTCTCGCTGCACCGGGAGGTGAACCGGCTGTTCGACGACGTCTTCCGCTCCTTCGATCGCGGCCTGCCGGCCTTCGGCACGCTGCCGACCTTCAATGTCGGCTGGCCGAACGTCGAGATCGCCGAGACCGAGAAGGAGATCAAGGTGACGGCCGAGATTCCCGGCCTGGAGGAGAAGGACGTCGAGGTCTTCCTCGACAACGGCGTGCTGACGCTCAAGGGCGAGAAGCGCTCGGAGACGCAGGATAAGGAGAAGCAGTTCTCCGAACGCTTCTATGGCCGCTTCGAGCGGCGCATCCCGCTCGGCGTCGAGGTCGAGGAAGACAAGATCGATGCCCGCTTCAGGAACGGCGTGCTGAGCATCGTGCTGCCCAAGAGCGCGAAGGCGCAGTCGCAGGTGAAGCGCATCGCCATCAAGCACTGAGACCATCGCTGACCGGCAGCCATCCTAAGGCGAGCTGCCGGTCGCATCCTTCGCCGATGAGGGAGGGATGAGATGCTGGAGACCGTCAGAGAAACACCGTCCAACCCTACAATCCATCGACCAGCGAGCTGGCCCGCCAATGACGCACCCGGCCCGCTGGCGATGGGGCGCTCCGTCTTCCCGGAGGATGCGGTCGCCCGCATCTTCAGGCCGTCGCGTTGCGTGATGACGGCGGGCCGCGCGCGCTCCAAGGGTTGGCGTCTGGTCTTCGAGCGGCGCAGCGCACCCGTCATCGAGCCGCTGATGGGCTGGACCGCCGGCCGCGATACGCTCGCCCAGGTCGAGCTCGACTTCCCAACGCTCGACGCCGCGATCCGTTATACCGAGCGGCAGGGGCTCGCCTATGTCGTCCAGCCGGCGGCGCGCGATGCCAGGAGCGCATCCCTCCCTCGCGCCGAGTCCGGCCTGCCGGCCGGGCTGCTCTTCCCGACCTTGGGCGCGTCACGCCGCCCGCCGCGGCGGTACGGGGCGCGCGATCGCGTCATCCCAGCCGGCAGACGCCACACCATCAGCCGCAACCGAACAGATGAGGAGGATCAATCATGCTGAAGTCACTGTCCGTAGACACGCCGAAGGCCTTCGACGTCGTCACCATCATCGCCGGCCTCGGCCTTGCCCTGGCGCCCTGGTATCTCGGTTTCACCACCGAGACCGCCGCAGCGTGGAATGCCTGGATCGTCGGCGCCGCCGTGACGCTGATCGCCGTGGCCGCCCTGTTCGCCTTCCACCAGGCTGAAGAATGGGCGAACGCGGCGCTCGGCCTGTGGGCCATCGTCGCGCCTTGGGCTCTCGGCTTCTCGGCGCTGTCCGTCGCCGTCACCGCCCATGTGATCGCCGGCCTTGTCGTCGCGGCCGTGGCGGCCGCCCGCCTGTGGTTCACCACCGGGCGGCCATACTCGACCGCCTGATCGTGAGCCGGCCCGGCGCCCTGCCGGGCCGGCCTTTCATTCGCTCCGACAGAAGGAAAGCAACCTAATACGGGGGCCAGGCATGCTCACGGTTCCTACACGGAAGAAAAGGATGATCACCACCCTTCTGGTGGCGCTGGCGCTGGTGGCCGGGATCGCGTCACCTGCCCTCGGCCAACCGGCGATCGCGGGCATCGCCGGCGGTGTTCCAACGCTGGCGCCAGTGCTCGATCGGGTGACGCCGGCGGTGGTGAACATCTCGGTGATCTCGCGCGCCCCCGGGTCATCGAACCCGCTCTATAACGATCCCTATTTCCGCCGCTTCTTCGATCTGCCGGACATGCCGCAGGAGGAGCCGCGGCTGAGCGCCGGCTCGGGGGTCATCATCGATGCCGCGCGCGGCCATGTGCTGACGAACCATCACGTTGTCGCAGGCGCAAGCGAGATCGTCGTCACGCTGAAGGACGGGCGCCGACTGAGTGCCCGTCTCATCGGCTCCGACAAGGCGACCGACATCGCGCTCCTCAAGGTTCAGGCGACCAACCTCGTCGCACTGCCCATCGGCGATTCCGACCGGCTGAAGGTCGGTGACTATGTCGTCGCCATCGGCAATCCCTTCGGCCTCGGCCAGACGGTGACCTCCGGCATCGTCAGCGCGCTCGGCCGCACCGGCATCAGCAATGACGGCTATGAGGACTTCATACAGACCGATGCCTCGATCAATCCCGGCAATTCCGGCGGCGCTCTGGTGACACTGGACGGGCGGCTGATCGGCATCAACACCGCCATACTGAGCCCGGCGGGAGGCAATGTCGGCATCGGCTTCGCCGTGCCGAGCAACATGGCCCTGGCGGTGATGAACCAGCTGGCGCACGACGGCAGGGTCCATCGCGGTCGGGTCGGTATCGCCGTTCAGGATGTCACGTCGGACGTCGCCGAGGCGCTTGGGCTGGGTGAGGTCCGTGGCGCGGTGATCGCCGGTGTCGAGCCGGGCTCGCCCGCTCAAAGAGCCGGCCTCGCGGCGGGCGATGTCGTGACAGCTGTCGACGGCCGCCCGGTTCACAACGCCGCCAGCCTGCGCAACCGCATCGGCCTGACGCCCGCCGGCACGAGCGTAACATTGAGCGTGCGGCGCAGCGACGGTCCTCGCAATGTCAGCGTGAGGATCAGCTCCTGAGGAGCGTCCCGCTCATGCCGGCATAGAACTCTGCCTTCGCCGGCCTATCTCATCGAAGATGTTTCAACAGGGAGGACGTCATGAACGCCAGTGACATCGTCGCCGTGCGCGGCCCGGTCGATGAGAGCATCATTGCCGACATCCTCATGACCGGAGCCACGCGCGAGGAACTGGCGCAGGCCCGGGCCTAGCGCCAGGCCGACGAGGCGCCGATCGATGAAGGCCGGCAACACCCGTCGTCGCGCGTCGCCGAGCTCGTCGCGCTTCTCGAGGAGCTGGACGAAGATGGCGAGGAGTGAGTGGGGGGCCCGCCTGGCCCGGCTCAGCTCGTCGTGATCACCCGCAAGGGTCCACGCCGGTCGAGCACGTCGACCACCACCTTGGCGCCGGAGCGGCGCAGCGCGACGTCGGCCGCCCCGCCATCGAGCCTGAGATTGCGCAATGTGACCTCGCTCAAGAAATCCGGCAGCGTGGGCTCGTCGAAGGTGACGTGCAGCCGCTCCGGGTCGAAGCCGAGCCCGAGGCAGGCCTGCAGCATGTAGCACGGTGCCGCCGCCGCCCAGGCCTGCGGCATGCAGGCGACCGGATAGAATGTCGGCCCGCGGGTCTGCTGGCGGGCAAAGCCGCAAAACAGCTCTGGCAGGCGGCGCAGGTCGATATAGGTCGAGGCGGCGAAGAGGCCCTCGAAGATCCGCGCCGCCTCGCGCTTGAAGCCGTAGCGGGCGAGGCCGGCGGCGATCAGCGCATTATCATGCGGCCAGACCGAGCCGTTATGGTAGCTCATCGGATTGTAGCGCGCTTCACTGCTGGCGATGGTGCGCACCCCCCAGCCGCAGAACAGCGTCGGTCCCATCAGCGTGCTGGCCACGCAAGCTGCCCGATCCGGCAGGGCGATGCCGGTGAGCAATGCGTGGCCGGCATTGGAGCTCCTGACACGGCACGGCCGCTTCTCGCCGTCGAGCGCCAGCACATAGGTGCCGAGCGCTGCATCGAAGAAGGCCGCATCGAAGTCGGCGCGCAGCGCCTCGGCACATCGGTCAAACCTGGCGGCGCGTTCAGGGTGCCCCAAGGCGCGGGCGACGTACGCGGCGGCCCGCCAGGCGCCATAGGCATAGGCCTGCACCTCGGCGAGGGCGATGGGGCCCCGCGCCAATGTGCCGTCGGCATGGAAGACGGAATCATGGCTGTCCTTCCAGCCCTGATTGATCAGCCCCTCTTGGGTCTGCCGGCCATATTCGACGAAGCCGTCGCCGTCGCGATCGCCATGGTTCTCGATCCAGCCCAGCGCCGCCTCGATGTTCGGCCAGAGCCGGCGCAGCGTGACGAGATCGCCGGTGCGCTCCAGATAGGCACCGGCCAGCATGACGAAGAGCGGAGTGGAATCGACGCTGCCGTAATAGCGGCGGAACGGCACCTCCCTCAGCTCAGCCATCTCGCCATGGCGTACCTCGTGCAGGATCTTGCCGGGCTCGGCGTCCGCCTCCGGGTCGAACCCCGTCGCCTGGTTGGCGGCGAGATGCTGGAGCACGCCGCGCGCTATGGACGGGTCGAGCCACAGCGTCTCCAGCGCGGTGATCAGCGCGTCGCGCCCGAACACTGTGCTGAACCACGGGATGCCGGCATAAGGATAGGGTCCCTCCGCCGTGTCGGTTACCAGCATGTAGAGGTCGGAGACCGAGCGGCGCACCGCCTCGTTGAAGATGTCGTTCGAGGTGATGATCGCCGTCGCCCGCGAGGCGGAGGAGCGCAACGCACGGCGCGCATCCCGCAGCGCACGAAGGAAGGCAGGACGCACCGGCCTCTCGCTGGCGCCATCGCAGGCGATCTCCAGGACCATGGTCCGTACCTCGCGCGGGGCGAGGTCGAAGACGAAGCCGGCATGGTCCGCCGTCAGTTCCTGCGGTTCCGGGTCGAAGCGCAGCGTGGTCTGCCGTCGCCGTCCATCAAGGCCGAGATAGGCGAGTTTCACTTGGTGGGCCGTCATCTCCGGCCTTTGCAACGTACCGCGCCGGGCCCGCTGCGTGCCGCGCACCTCGAACAAGTCGGCGAAATCGGCGGCGAAGGCGATGTCGATCCTCACCTGCCGGGACCGGTCGTCGAAGTTGCGGATGGCGATCCGCTCATGGCAGGTGCCGTTCCACAGGAAACGCGAACGGCGCAGATGAAGGAGGTCGTGCTCCAGCACCAGCCGGCCCTCGGCATCGAACAGGTCGGGGTTGGTGAGATCGCAGGTCAGCGTCGCGTTGTCGTCGCGCAGCGTCGAGGACAGCAGCATCGGCCGCTGCCCGGCGATGGTCAGGTAGAGATGTGAGAGATAGCGCGTGTCGCGATGATAGAGGCCCTCCGGGCTGCCCGGTCCGGACAGCGCATCGCCATTATGATCGAACACGGCGAAGGTATCGCCGTGCTTGAGCGTGCGCGGCCGCCGCTCCTGCAGCGAGGCGGCGGCCGGGATGAAGAACTGCGCCAGCGGCGTGCCCGGCCGGGTCGGCGCTGGCGCATGAGCGACCGCTTCCGCACTGGTCGTGCCGTGCATGCAGCTCCTCCCACTCAGGCGACGGCCCGTAGTTCGATTCCATCGACCAGTCCGTTGCCGGTGCCATTTGCCACGGCGGGAATGCGCATCGCGGCACGGCGCAAGCCGGGAAGATCACGATAAATGGCGAGATAGTCGAGCGCCATCCGCTCGGCGGTGAAGCGCTCCTCGAAGGTGGCGCGCACCTCGGCACGGTCGAGCAGGTCCACCGAGCGCACCGCCGCCACCGCCTCGCCGAGGTCGCTCACGATGAAGCCGGAGACGCCATCGTCGATCACCTCCGGCACCGAGCCGTTGCGGAAGGCGATCACCGGCGTGCCGCAGGCCATGGCCTCGATCATGACGAGCCCGAACGGCTCCGGCCAATCGATCGGAAAGAGCAGCGCGCGGGCATTACCGAGGAAGTCTGCCTTCTGCTGCTCGTTGATCTCGCCGATGAACTCGACATTGGAATGCCGCGCCACCATGGGCGCGATCACCTCGTCCCAATAGGCCTGGTCAGCCTTGTCCACCTTGGCGGCGATCTTGAGCGTCATGCCGGCGCGGGCGGCGATCTCGATGGCGCGGTCGGGGCGCTTCTCGGGCGAGATGCGGCCGAGGAAGGCGAGATAGTTGCCTTGCGGGTTCGCGGTGAAGGGCAGGACATCCTTGGGCAGGCCATGGTGCACGGTCCCGGCCCAATGCACCGGCGGCATGGGGCGGCGCTGATCGTCCGAGATGGAGACGAGCGGATAGTGCGGGAAGGCGGAGTAGAAGGGCCTGAGGTCGGGCAGGTCGAGACGGCCGTGCAGCGTCGTCACCATGCGGTCGGCAAAGGCGCTGGCGAGCGGATAGTGCAGGAAGTCGACATGGAAGTGCAGCACGTCGAACTCGTCGGCGCGGCGGCGCACCTGCTCCAGCATCATCATGTGATAGGGCAGCGGGTCCCTGACCTGCGGATTGAGCCTGAGCGCCATGTCGCAGCAGGGCACCAATTCGGCCGCAGTCTTGGAATCGCCGCTGGCAAACAGCGTCACCTCATGGCCCTGCCGGACCAGTTCCTCGGTGAGATAGGACACGATGCGCTCGGTGCCGCCGTAGAGCCGTGGCGGGCAGCATTCCGCGAGCGGGGCGATCTGGGCGATCTTCATCGGCAAAACCTCCTCGTTTGAGCAAAGCGTTGACAATGAGCGCGCGTCGGAGAAGTCCGGTGAACACCCAAGTGGGGCGTGGCCGCCTTCCTCGTCATCGAGGCCGCTGCCGTGATCGACGTGATCCGGTCCATCCGGCGCCCGCCGCAACGAACCCGAGCGATAGCGGCCGTGCCGAGCAGACCTCCCCGATTGGCGATATCGTCGAGATGCTCGGCGCGGCCCGGCGCCCGGCGCATCTCGGTTGATGGAAGCGCACCCTCCTTGTTCGAGGCGAGCGCGTGCCGGCGCGAGACAGGGGCCCGGGGCGGTTCCGGGCCCCGACTTGTCAGAAGTCCATGCCCGCGCCGGCGGGAACGGTGGGGGCCGCTTCCTTCTTCGGCTTCTCGGCGACCAGAGCCTCGGTGGTGATCAGCAGGGAGGCGACCGAGGCGGCATCCTGGAGCGCGGTGCGCACGACCTTCGCCGGGTCGATCACGCCATTGGCGACGAGGTCCTGGTAGGTGCCGGTCGCGGCGTTGTAGCCCCAGTTGTAGTCGTCCTTCTCCAGCAGCTTGCCGACGATCACCGAGCCATCCTCGCCGGCATTGGTGGCGATCTGCCGCGCCGGCGTCTGAATGGCGCGCCGGACGATGGCGACGCCGGCCTTCTGGTCTTCATTGGCCGGCTGTACGGAATCGATCGCCTTCAGCGCCCGCAGCAGCGCGACGCCGCCGCCCGGCAGGATGCCTTCCTCGACGGCCGCGCGGGTGGCGTGCAGCGCGTCGTCGACGCGATCCTTCTTCTCCTTCACCTCGACCTCGGTCGCGCCGCCGACGCGGATCACCGCGACGCCGCCGGCGAGCTTGGCCAGGCGCTCCTGCAGCTTCTCACGGTCGTAGTCCGAGGTGGTCTCCTCGATCTGCGCCTTGATCTGCGAGGTGCGGCCCTGGATCTCCTCCTTCGACCCCGCTCCGTCGACGATGGTGGTGGTCTCCTTCTCGATCACCACCTTCTTGGCGCGGCCGAGCTGGGCGAGAGTGACGTTCTCCAACTTGATGCCGAGGTCCTCGGAGATCACCTGGCCTGCGGTGAGGATGGCGATGTCCTCGAGCATGGCCTTGCGGCGATCGCCGAAGCCGGGCGCCTTCACCGCCGCGACCTTGAGGCCGCCGCGCAGCTTGTTCACCACGAGGGTGGCCAGGGCCTCGCCCTCCACGTCCTCGGCGATGATCAGCAGCGGCCTGGAGGTCTGCACCACCGATTCCAGGAGCGGCAGCATGGCCTGCAAACCGGACAGCTTCTTCTCATGGATCAGGATGTACGGATCCTCGAGCTCGACCCGCATCTTCTCGGTGTTCGTCACGAAATAAGGCGAGACATAGCCGCGGTCGAACTGCATGCCTTCGACCACCTCGAGCTCGGTGGCGGCGGTCTTGGCTTCCTCGACGGTGATCACGCCTTCATTGCCGACCTTCTGCATCGCCTCGGCGAGGAAACGGCCGATCTCGGTGTCGCCATTGGCGGAGATGGTGCCGACCTGGGCGATCTCGTCATTGCGCGTCACCTTGCGGGCACGGGTCTTGAGATCCGCCACGACCGCGTCTACCGCGAGGTCGATGCCGCGCTTGAGGTCCATCGGGTTCATGCCGGCGGCAACCGCCTTGGAGCCTTCCTTGACGATGGCCTGGGCGAGAACGGTGGCGGTGGTGGTGCCATCGCCCGCGAGGTCGTTGGTCTTCGAGGCCACCTCGCGCACCATCTGCGCGCCCATGTTCTCGAACTTGTCCTCGAGCTCGATCTCCTTGGCGACGGTGACGCCGTCCTTGGTGATGCGGGGAGCGCCAAAGCTCTTCTCGATGACGACGTTCCTGCCCTTCGGGCCGAGCGTCACCTTCACCGCATTGGCAAGCGTGTCCACGCCGCGCAGCATCTTCTCGCGCGCCTCGGACGAGAACTTCACTTCCTTGGCAGCCATGATCCTGTCCTCCTTCCTGGATTGCGATGGCTCACGATTTAAAAGGGATGCTTGGTCAGGCGGCCTTCCTGGCCGTCTCGCTCCGTTCGATCACGCCGAGAATGTCGCTCTCCTTCATGATGAGCAGGTCCTCGCCGTCGATCTTCACCTCGGTGCCGGACCACTTGCCGAACAGCACGCGGTCGCCGGCCTTCAGGTCGAGCGGCACCAGCTTGCCAGCCTCGTCGCGCGCACCGGGCCCGGCGGCGACGACCTCGCCCTCCTGGGGCTTTTCCTTGGCGGTGTCGGGAATGATGATGCCGCCGGCCGTCTTCTCGAGGGCCTCGATGCGGCGCACGACGACACGGTCGTGCAGCGGGCGGAAATGCATGCAGATCCTCCTGGTGCAGGGCAGCGATGTCATGAACTCGGCGCCTGGGCGCACGAGCGGACATCGAGCTAGGAAGGCTGCGTTTCTCGTTCAAGAGGGTACGCGAAAATTTTTGTCAGTCGGCGATCGTGAGTGCCAATGAGCTGAAAACAATAGCGAATATCGAATCGGGGTGACTGGCGAGAGATGGCCGAGAAATTTTCAGGGTCCCTCTTGAACGAGATTTTTTCGCTCCCCAGATCGCTTGTCGCCGGGGCCTGAAAGGACCGGTCAGAAGAGCTCGCGCCGGCAGGCGTGAGCGGCTTGTGCCCATGTTGCTCAGTGGAGGATGTGGCTATGAGAACCTTCGACTTTGCTCCCCTTTATCGTTCCACCGTCGGCTTCGACCGGCTGTTCGATCTCATCGATGCTGCTGCGGCGCCGCGTCCGGACTGGCCGCCCTACAATATCGAGAAGACCGGCGAGAACGCCTACCGGATCACCATGGCCGTTGCCGGCTTCCGTCCCGACGAGGTCGAGCTCACGCAGCAGGCCAATAAGCTGGTCGTCACGGGCAGGAAGACCGCGGACGCAAACGACCGCCAGATGCTGCACAAGGGCATCGCCTTCCGCGATTTCACGCAGACCTTCAATCTCGCCGACTATGTGAAGGTGTCCGGAGCGACGCTTAAGGACGGCCTGCTGTCGGTCGAACTCGCGCGCGAGGTGCCGGAACGGCTGAAGCCGCGCCGCATCGAGATCGTTTCCGCAGGCCAGCCGGCCGAGAGCAACGTCAAGCAGATCGAGCAGGCCAAGGCGGCCTGATCTTTCCCGCAAGAAAAGGCTGTGTCCCGTCTCCCGACACTTCGGCGGGAGACGGGGGCTGTGGAGGATTGGAGATGTTGCACGAAGTGAATGCAGGCGCCGGGGCTCTTCCGCCTGGTGTCCCATGGGGCGAACCGCGGTCGCCGGGAGAGGTTCTGGCCGATCCGACGATGAGCGCCGAGTCAAAGCGTGCACTCCTTGCTTCATGGGCCTCGGACCGGCATGCCGTACCGAACCGGCCGGACCTTCGCCGCCCAGAGGTAGGCGAGATCCTGGTCCTCTCCGACATATTTGAGGCGCTGCAAGCTTTGGACGAGTTGACCGATCTTCCGCAGATATCGCAGGGCCGAAGCTCCCGCCAAACCTCTGACGCGAGCTGTGCTGCTGGCATGTGAGATCAGAGCATGCCGGACCGCAGCTCGCTATGGATGGAGCCCGTGCCCGGCCGCGGGCTGTTCATTGCCGGCGTTGCGCGCGTCTTGCAACCGCCCGCCGTTCTTGTCATGTCACGCGTCCAGCTTTCAACTGCATGACCTATCCCAATGACGATCGAGACCTCCGAGAGCCGCCCCTTCGAAGCCGATGTTTCCCGCCTGCTGCACATGATGGTGCACTCGGTCTATTCCGACCGGGACGTATTCCTGCGGGAGTTGATCTCCAACGCGGCGGACGCCTGCGAGAAGCTGCGCTACGAGGCGATCGCGGCGCCTCAGTTGCTCGGCGACGACCCCAAGCTCGCCATCACCATTTCCGCCGATCCGGAGGCGGGCACGCTCGCCATCGCCGATAACGGCATCGGCATGAGCCATGATGAGCTGATCGAAGCGCTCGGCACCATCGCCCGCTCCGGCACGCGCAGCTTCATGGACCGCATCGCCGGCGCGGAAGGGAAAGAAGGCGCGCAGCTGATCGGCCAGTTCGGGGTCGGCTTCTATTCCGCCTTCATGGTGGCGTCGAAGGTCGAGGTAATCAGCCGTCGCGCCGGCAGTGAGGAGGCGTGGCTCTGGGCGTCCGACGGCAAGGGCACGTTCTCCGTCGCCCCCGCCGCGCTCGACGCGGCGCCGGCGCGCGGCACCCGCGTCACCCTTCACCTGATGGAGGACGCCAAATCCTATGCCGAGCGCTGGACGCTGGAGCGCATCGTCAAGGAGCAGTCCGGCCATGTGCCGGTACCGATCACCTTCATCGAGAAGCCGGGCGAGGAGGCGAAGCCGCTCTCGGACGGCGCCGCGCTGTGGACCAAATCGAAGAGCGACATCGCGGCGCAGGACTACACCGACTTCTACCGCAGCGTCGCCGGCCAGTATGACGAGCCGGCCGCCACCATCCATTTCCGCGCCGAGGGCCGCCACGAATATACCGGCCTGCTGTTCGTGCCGGGCGCGCGGCCGTTCGACCTGTTCGACGCCGACCGCAAGGGCCGCATCAAGCTCTATGTGAAACGCGTCTTCATCACCGACGACGCGGAGATCCTGCCGCGCTATCTGCGATTCATGCGCGGCATCGTCGACAGTGCCGACCTGCCGCTCAACGTCTCGCGCGAGATGATCCAGGACAGTCCGCTGCTCGGCGCGATCCGCAAGGGCGTCAGCAACCGCGTCCTTTCCGAGCTGGTGAGGCTGGCCGAGCAGGACGCCGAGGGTTTCGGCAAGATCTGGGAGAATTTCGGCGCCGTCATCAAGGAAGGCCTTTATGAGGACTTCGAGCGCCGCGAGCAACTGCTCGGCCTCGCCCGCTTCAAGTCGACGGCCTCAGGCGAGGGCTGGCGCAGCCTGAAGGACTATGCGGCGGCGTTGAGGGAGAACCAGACGGCGATCTACTACATCGTCGGCGATGATGCCGCCCGCATCGCCAACTCTCCGCATCTGGAAGGCTTCCGAGCCCGCGGCATCGAGGTGCTGCTGCTCGCCGATCCGGTCGACAGCTTCTGGACCTCGAGCGGACTCGATTACGAAGGCAAGCCGTTCAAGTCCATCACGCAGGGGGCGGCCGATCTCGGGCTGATCCCGCTGCTCGACGCCGGCGCGCAGCCTCCAGCGGACGCGAGCGTGGAGGTGCAGGCGCTCATCGCCGTGATGAAGGATGTGCTCGGCGAGGAGATCGCGGATGTGCGTGCCTCCGACCGCCTCACCGACAGCGCCGTCTGCCTTGTCGCCGCCGAGAGCGGCCCGGACCGGCAGTTCGAGCGCCTCCTCGCCGCTTCCGGGCGACTGGGCAGCGCGGCGAAGCCGATCCTGGAGCTGAATCCGAAGCATGCGATGATCGTGGGCCTTGCCGGCAACGGCGACGACGCGGTGCGCGCGGATGTTGCGCACCTGCTGCTCGACACCGCGCGCGTGCTCGACGGCGATCGCCCGAGTGATGCGAAGGCGTTCTCGGAAAGGCTGAGCCGGCTGATTGCCCGCAGCCTCGGCTGACGGGCGACATAGGCGGGAGGAACGCGTGCGTCCACCGTGACGGAGATGTCAGCTTCGCGCCGCCGGTTTCAGCAGGTCGGACAGGCCGATCCGGTGCGACATCTCGGCGCGCCGGTCGGGCACGGCGAAGCCGACACCGGCGCCGTATTGCGTGGGGATTCCGCCATCCATCTTCATCGAGCACGACGGCACCGATTCGGCATCCCAGAGGATTTCCAGCCGCTCACCCTGCGCATCGTCAGAGATGCACGACAGGTTGAGCGTCTGAAGATCGTTTGCCTTTAACCCCACAAACACGATAGTGGCGCCGCCGCCAGCCGGTCCTCAATGATGTCCACAATCCGGTCAGTCAGTCTGAGATCGACCGTCACGTTGGGATGACGCTTTCGGAACGCAGGCAGAGCGGGCGCGATCACATGCAGTCCGATCGGCAGTGACGCCGCCACCCGCAAGGTGCCAGACGGTTCCGAACGCGCGCTCATCGCCGCCTGCTCGATCGCTTCCGCCTCGCCCAGCAGCCGCAGCGCTCGCTCATGCAGATCGCGACCCTCCGCCGTGAGCGCCAGCGACCGGGTCGTGCGGGTGAAGAGCGCAACCCCCAGATGCCGCTCAAGACGTTAGATGCTCTTGCTGACGGCCGAGGGGAGATCGACAGGGAGCGCGCAGCGGCGGTGAAGCTGCCCGTCGAGCCGGCGCGCGCGAATGCGATGAGGCCGGTCAACCGCTCCAAAAGCATTTGTTCCTTCATGGCACTATTGAAGCGCCATTGGAGCAGATTTTCAATGCCGGGACTGGAATTATATCGATGTCTGAGCACCGAACGGCGAAAGGAGATTATGATGAGCGATACAATAAAGGCGATCCGGCAGCACGCGTTCGGCGGTCCCGAGGTGCTGGTCTATGAGGATGCCCCGAAGCCTGAGTTGAAGCCAGGCGAAGTGCTGGTCCGGGTTCACGCCGTCGGCCTCAATCCACCCGACTGGTATCTGCGTGAGGGCTACAAGATGCTTCCGCCCGAATGGCAGCCGCGGGTGTCGTTCCCGCTCATCCTCGGGACCGACATCTCCGGCGTCGTCGAGGCCGTGGCCGGCGATGTCGAAGGTTTCTCCGTGGGTGACGAGGTCTATTCGATGGTCCGATTTCCCTCTGGCCTCGCTGGCGACAGCAGGGCTTACGCCGAGTATGTCAGCGTGCCGGCTTCCGAAGTCGCGATCAAGCCGGCCGGGATCGACCATGCGCACGCCGCGGGGGCGCCAATGTCGCTGCTCACCGCGTGGCAGTTTCTGGTCGATCTGGGGCACGACGCGCCCAACCCGCTACAACCGTATCCGCATGTGCCGGTACCGTTGGAAGGCAAGACCGTTCTCGTCAATGGAGCGGCTGGCGGCGTCGGACATTTCGCGGTGCAGATCGCCAAGCTGAAAGGCGCCCATGTTATCGCCGTGGCGTCGGGCAAGCACGAGGCGCTTCTGCGCGATCTCGGCGCCGACGCGTTCATCGACTACACCAAGACGCCTCCCGAGGACGTGGCGCATGACGTCGATCTTGTGGTCGACGCCGTGGGCGGACCCGGCACCGGACGGTTTTTGCGCACGCTGAAGCCGGGCGGCGCACTGTTTCCTGTCTTTCCTCTTGGCTTCACCGGCGCGGAGGATGCGAAAAAGCTGGGCGTCACGGTCTCGGCGACTCAGGTCCGGTCGAGTGGCGCGCAGCTGGCGGAGATTGGAAGCTTGCTTGCTGCAGGCACGATCCGGGTCGTCCTCGATAGCACCTATGCCCTTGCCGACGCGCGGCTTGCGCACGAGCGAGCTGCCAAGGGGCACATTCAAGGCAAGATCGTCCTGGCGGTAAAATGACGTCAATCCCAAAGCCGCGCCTTGCCCCTTCAGGCCGGCGTCGATCGCGCCGACCGCAACCGTCTCCGGCAAGGGCTCCGCGACCACCCGCCTTCGGGCGAATATCGTGGCACCGCGGCCGCCCGGCGCGCGATGTCCGGTTCGCACGATTTCTCGGCCGTCCGACTCGACAATCCAGACTCCACACCCACAACACCTGACATGCTGGCCGGATGGCGAAGGCTGGCTCCTGCGTGTCGCTCTGACCCGCCACCTCTACACTTAATCGACGACGGGTCCGCCGAGAGGCGGGGCCTTCACCCGAGGGACGCAAGCGCTTCCTTCCGGATGCGGCAACACCCGGTGCCAGCGCCGACACAATAAGGAGCCTAAGTCACCTCCGCCTCGCGCTGCCGATGGTCGGCTTCGGTGAGCGCCTGAACAAGCCGCAGCTGCGTTTCGCGGCGCTCCCTGCGCGTCAGGATGCAGTGCGCAAGGTCAGCACGGAGTTCTGCGATTTCGGCGTAGATGTCACGAATGTCTTCCATATGAACCTCCTTCGTCTCGATGACGGAGGCACGCACCAGGTGTTGGAGGGACGGGTCAGGGATCGCGAGGCGACCGGCAGAGCCGGCGCGTGGGGGTGCCGATTTTCTGACGGCGCCCAACGGGCGGCGGCGGAAAATTGGGGGCAACCGCGCGTCCTTGACGCGGCCCGACTGCCGGTATGATCGGCCATCAATGAGAGAGAGATGGCCGTGGCTCGACGTTATGGCTGGCCCATTCTTTCTTGGTTCTGCAGCGCGCTGCGGGATCGGCTTTGCCGATAGTCGAGGCGCCGCGCTGCTCGGCGCCAGCGCAACCGGCTCAGTGAGCCGGGCCGCGCTCGTAGGGGTCGAATTCGTGGATCAGTTCGAGATCGTCGGCGTCGTCGAGCTCGTCGGAGGGGAGGGCACCATAGGCATCGCCGGATTTGAAGAGCGTCACCGGGACCATGAGGGTGCGGGCAAGCTGGAACGCGTGATTCTGGGCAAGTGAAAGATCGTGCGACATCTCGAAGGCTCCATCCGGAGCGGGCCAATTCCCGCTCGATGGCTCCTCGATGGACCGCCTCCGGTCGCGATCACCGCGAAGGCGCAACCGCAGCGGCGGCAGCTTGCTAGCCGACCCCTTGTGGGTTGATCGTGGAAGATCCGGAGGAGGGCCAGGACGCCATCGCTGAAGAGCGGGATTGGTTCGCGGCGGGCGAGACGACCTGTGTGCTACGTCCTTTTCCCTCGCCGGAAGCTGCTGGGAACGCCGCGGCTTCCCGCGATGGGCCGCCGTCACACTCCGCAGCAATGGCCGATCCAGATCGTCCCCGGCCGGCAGGCGCTGCCGATCCCAACCGGGACCGCGCGGCCAACGGCCACGCTCTCTCTCCGGAAGCGTTTCAGCCGGCGCTTTCGCGCCTTCGCACTTTAGAGCAGCGCGAGTTGCCCTTCAGAGATTTCGGCCGCGTCTTCGAGCGAGGAGACCGTGACGCCGACGAGCCGGATTCCCTTCTCGACCGGGAACAAGGGATCGAGCAGCGCCCGCGATAGCTCGTCGACTTGCGCCGCGCTTTGAAACGGCTGCGAGACGGTGCGGCTTCGCGTTATCCGCTGGAAGTCGGCGTACTTCACCTTCAGCGTCACCGTGCGCGCCCGCAGTTGCTTCGCTTCGCAGAGACGCCAAACCTTCGCGACAAGAGCGCTGATTTCAGAATACACGCTCGCGCTGTCGAACAGGTCGGTGTGAAAAGTGTCTTCCGCGCCGATCGATTTGCGCGGCCGATCGGGCTCGACGGGCCGATTGTCGATTCCACGGGCAATTCGATAGTACCAGCCTCCCGCTTTTCCGAAGTGTTGCTGCAGGAAGGCCAGCGGTTTCGCCTTGAGATCAGCGCCGGTGTGAATGCCAAGCCGGTCCATCTTCTCCGCCGTCGCAGGCCCGACGCCGTGGAATTTCTTCACCGCGAGCGCCTCGACGAAAGATGGGCCTTTGCTGGGTGTGATGACGACCTGGCCGTTCGGCTTGTTGAGGTCGCTCGCCATCTTCGCAAGGAATTTGCAATATGAAATGCCGGCGGAGGCATTGAGGCCCGTGACCTCCTTGATGCGCGCGCGGATGATGGTCGCGATCTCGCTCGCGATCGCAATGCCGTGCTTGTTCTCCGACACGTCCAGATAGGCTTCGTCGAGTGAGAGCGGCTCGATCAGATCGGTATGTTCGGCGAAGATCTCGCGGATCTGCGCCGACACCGCACGGTACACATCGAATCTTGGTGGCACGAAGATGAGGTCGGGACACCGGCGCTTGGCCGTGATCGATGCCATCGCCGAGCGAACACCGAAAGCACGCGCTTCGTAGCTCGCTGCCGCGACGACGCCACGCGGCTCCGACCCGCCGACGGCAACGGGTCGTCCGCGCAAGTGCGGATCGTCACGCTGTTCGACCGACGCATAAAAGGCGTCCATGTCCACATGGATGATCTTGCGCTGGATGATGTCCGACTCCGTTGCCACGGCACAACGTCGTCAAAGCGCGAGCATGGATTGGTCGCGGGCGTAGTGAAAACGAGAGACACGAAAGCTTCCGGCCGGCAGGGGACACAAGATGTCCGCCTCGGGGCGCATGGCATCGAGCCAGCCCATGCGCTCATTTCGACGTAGCACCGCCATCTGGCGGTCGTGATAGGGCGCGATATCGCCGTTCGATTCGATGGTGATGATCGCATAGGCCTCGGGCCAGTCGCGCGTCGCCGGCCGCCAAATTCCGGCAAAATAAAACCAGTCACCATTCGCAAGCCTGAAGCTGTAGTCTTTACCATTGCTACGATGGCGAAACTCGGTGGCCGGGACGAGGCAACGATGATTGGGAAAGGTTCGCCCCTCGCCGTGTACGACGGTGCAGGGGCGTGCGCCGGTCTCGCCCGGCTTCAGGCCCCACGGCAGTTCGACCATCTCGACCTCGTCGCCGGAGCGTCGAACGATGACGCGGCGTTCGTCGAGTGGTGCATCAGAATTGAAGGCCTTCACGGTCATGGCATTTTAGAACATAATAGGAACGCCACGCCAGTGCAATGCCAAGAAAAGGGGGGAGCGATGTGCAATGACTATCGGCTGATGGTGGATGTCGCCTCGATCGTCGAGGACTTCGCCGACCTCAAGATCAAAATCCGGTTCAGCGAAGGCTCGCCGAACATCGAGGCTCGCGAAGATATTAAAATCACCGACATGGGTCCGATCATCCGCCCGGTCGAAGGCGCGAGCGACGAAGCCGACCTGGTGCAGCGCCGGTGGAGCTGGCCCGGCCAGAACAAGCGGCCGGTCTATAATTTCCGCTCGGATGGTCGCGAGTTCACCAGCAACCGCTGTCTCATTGTTGCGGATGGGTTCTACGAGTTTACTGATCCGGCGGAAAAGGGAAAGAAGAAGAAGGACAAATGGCTGTTCACGAAGCGCGACGAGGCGATCTTCTGCATCGCTGGAATCTGGCGTGACACCAAGGATGTCGGAGAGGCCTACACGATGCTGACGATGGAGCCGGGGCCCGATATCAAGCCCTACCACGATCGGCAGATCGTCATTCTTGAACGCTCCGCGTGGGCTGGCTGGCTCAATCCCGCGATCTCGGCGAAGTCGCTGATCAAGCCGCTGCCTGCGGGGACATTGTCTGTCGCACAGGTTGGTTGACGACGCCTCAAGCGCGGACGGGCGTCACGCGCCGACGGGGCGTTGCGCGCCTCGCGGATGTCGTCGCATCCGCAAGCTCGATCCAGACGGGGGCGTGATCGCTGCTCTTTTCCCATCCGCGTACCGCAACGTCGACCTGAGCGTCGACGAGGCGTTCGGCAAGCGGCGGGCTGAGCAGCAGATGATCGATGCGCAGCCCGGCATTTCGTGCAAACGCATTTCGAAAATAATCCCAGAAGGTGTAGATGGCCTCGTCGGGATGGAGCGTACGGAGCGCGTCGGTCCAACCTTGTTCGAGTAGCCGGAAATAGGCTGCGCGCGCTTCGGGAGCGAAGAGAGCGTCGTCGAGCCAGCGCTCGGGCTTATAGACGTCGAGATCGGTCGGCATCACGTTGAAGTCGCCTGCGAGAATCACCGGCTGGCCCGTGGCGAGAAGTTCGCCGGCATGCGCGATCAACCGGTCGAACCAGCGAAGTTTGTAATCGAATTTCGGACCGGGCTTTGGATTGCCATTCGGCAGATAGAGTCCGCCGATCAGGATGCCGTTGACGGCTGCCTCGATATAGCGGCTGTGGCTGTCGTCGGGATCGCCGGGAAGGCCGCGGCGGGTTTCGTGGATCTGTCCGACGCGGCTGAGAATGGCGACGCCATTCCAGCTCTTCTGCCCCTGCCAGATCGCGTCGTAGCCGAGATCGCGGATCGGTTTGTCCGGAAATTTCTCCTGCGGCGCCTTCAGCTCTTGGAGGCAGACGATATCGGGTTGCGATTGTGCGAGCCATCGCAGGAGAACGGGGAGGCGGCCATTGATGCCATTGACGTTGTAGGTCGCGATTTTCATGGATTAGATATCGGGCAAAACTTGCTCGGCACGGCCCCAGCCTGCCAGGGTTTTGGAGCTCGTGCGGCGCACCAGCTCCGGTGCATCGCCGATGTGAAAATGCGCCGGTGAGTCGATGGTCTTCATCTCGCCCCAGCTTATCGGCGCGGCAACCGAGGCGCCGGCGCGCGTGCGGGCGCTGTAGGGCATGACCGCTGTCGCGCCGCGCTGGTTGCGCAGATAGTCGACGAAGATGCGCCCCTTGCGCCGGGCCTTTGCAAGCGCCGCAGTGAAATGCTTCGGATCGTTCTGCGCGACCGCCTTCGCGAGGCGATAGGCGAAGTCCTTGACTTGCGGCCATTCGGCTTTCGGCGTGAGCGGCGCGATGACATGCACGCCCTTGCCGCCGGTCACCACCGGAAACGTCTCGAGGCCCATCGATTTCAGGATGTCGCGGAATTGGAAGGCAGCCTCGCGAACCGCCTCAAAATCGAGCCCTTCATCGGCGTCGAGATCGAAGATCAGCCGATCCGCCTTCTCGACATCTTCGATACGCGCGCCCCAGCCATGGAATTCGATCGTTCCCATCTGCACGCAGGTCATGAGCCCATCGGCATCGTCGATATAGAGATAGGGCTCTTCGTGGCCATCCTTCTCGACAATCCCAATGTGGTGAACCGTCTCGCCGAAGCTTCCGGCATCGTGCTTCTGGAAGAAGCATTGCTTTGCGCGGCCCTGTGGGCAGCGGACAAGGCTGATCGGCCGGCTGCCGATCCAGGGCAGCATGATCTCGGCGACAGCCGCATAGTGGTCGGCGAGCTGGCCTTTGGTGATATTGGCTTCCGGATAAATGACGCGGTCGCGGCTTGTGATGACGACCGTGCTTGTCGCCGGCGCCGGCAGTTCGGCGGCGTGATGCTCAGTCTCGAGCACGACGGCCTCGGGCTTCTTGTCCTCGCGCAGCCCGAGATAGCTGGGGTGCCGAAGCGTTCCCTCGTTGGTCATCTCGGTATAGGCGATCTCGGCCACGAGCCTCGGCCGCAGCCAATGCGCGCCGCGGACCTCGGCGCGTGGTGCCTCGACCGTCGCTGCCTTCTGTTCGAGTGGCGCCATGATCTTCATCAGGCGCGCGAGTTCGGCCGTATCGAAGCCCGTGCCGACCTTTCCGGCGTAGCGCAGCGTGCCGCCGTCATGGACGGCGAGAATGAGCGACCGGAAGGCGCGGCTCTTGTCGGACGGCGTCCAGCCGGCGATGACGAATTCCTGCCGCTTGATGCATTTGGTTTTCACCCAGCTGCCGGCGCGTGCGCCGACATATCGCGAGTTGGCGAGCTTAGAGACGACACCCTCGAGCCCGGCCGCACAAAAGCTCTTGAGCAGTTTCTCGCCGTTTCCCTGGATATGATCCGAGTAGCGGATGTGGGTGCCCTTCGCGGGAAGAATGTCCTTGAGCTTGGCTTTTCGCTCGAGAAGGGGAAGGCTGGTCAGATCATCCCCATTGAGTTCGAGCAGATCGAACGCGAAATAGTCGATGCTCGCCGGCGCGCCCTGCAGCTTCTGGAAATTCGAGCGCCCCTCGGGATCGAGCACGACCGCCTCGCCGTCAATCAGAGCAGAGCGGACCTTGAGCTTACGGGCATCGGAGAGAATCGAGGGAAAGCGGCCGGACCAGTCGAGGCCCGAACGGGTATAGGCACGCGCCTCGCCCCCGCCGACGGCGACGAGCGTGCGATAACCGTCATATTTCATCTCGTGAATCCAGCGGTCGCCGGCCGGGACCGCGTCGACCAGCGTAGCGAGCTGAACGGGACGGAATGCCGGCGCCACCGCGGATGTTCGCGCCGACGAAGACTTCGTCTCGCGTGCGGTCGATCTTGCTTTTGTTTTGGGCGTCGTCGCCATAATCGAACGACCTGTCCTTTGATCGCGTAACTGTCCTGGATGAACAGCCTTTCGCCGCGCTGCGTTTATTTCTTCAGCTTTTCGGCGGCTGCGTTGAGTTTGTTGCGATCATTGCCGATCTGCTTGATCAGGCCCTCGGCTTGGTCCTTCGTGATGCCGTGCTTTTTGGCGAAATAACTGACTTCGTACCCTTCGCCGCCGGCGACGCGCCGACGGTCGGCATTGCCTCGTTTCGATCTGTCGTCGGCCATTTGCATCTCCCTGGGGCTGGATCGGTCCGTCGAGTTGATTTCCGATCCTTATGGTAATTGCAGCGGTATTGTTGATCGGCCCTCGAATGCTTTCAACTGTGAAACGGATTTAGTTTCGCGGCCGCCGCTAGTGGAAATTTCGCGTTTTCACCTTGATGGTGTCGATATGGAGGTCTGGCACATAGATGTCGCGCGTTCGCACCGCCCTCGGCGCCCGCTCGCGTGGATCGGGGGCCGAACCGCCGTTGCGGACCTGATCGCCGCGACCGTAAGGCAGCGGAAAGCTGGCCTCGCGCTCGCCGACGCTGGCCAGCTCGCCCGACAGGTCGACGATCCGCTGCGCGACCAGATGAACCACGTCGCCCTCGCGCTGGATGCGGCCGTGCACGGCGATCATGCTCGCCGCCATGATGGCGCGGCGATTGGTTTCGAAGACCTTCGGCCAGACGACGAGGTTGGCAATGCCTGTCTCGTCCTCCAATGTGATGAACATCACGCCCTTCGCTGACCCGGGCCGCTGGCGGACCAGGACGATGCCGGCTGCTTCGAGCCGGCGGCCGTCGCGCGATTCCATCGCCTCCGCGCAGGAGACGATGCGCCGACGATGCAGGTCGCTGCGAAGAAACGAGACCGGGTGACTGCGCAATGACAAGCCGACATGCCGGTAGTCTTCGACGACTTCGCCGCCCGTTTTCATCGATCGCAGCGCCACCGCGGGTTCGTTGAGCTCGGCGCTCGATCCGTGATCGCGCGCCGCGGCGGCCACGAATAACGGCAAAGGTTCGTCCCTGAGAGCCTTGATCGCCCACAGCGCCTCGCGCCGGGCGAGACCGAGGGCCGGCCGAAATGCATCTGCCTCGGCCAGGAGAACGAGTGCGGCTTGCGGCACGTCGGAGCGGCGCCAGAGGTCGTCGACCGAGGCGAAGGGTTGATCGGTGCGGGCCGCGAGGATCCGGGCGGCGTGGCCATTGGCGAGACCGCGAACCATCCGCAGGCCGAGCCTGACCGCAAAGCGGCTTTCGTCGCGGGTTGGCTCCAGCGTGCAATCCCAGCGCGAGGCCGTGACGCAGACCGGCCGTACCTCGATGCCATGCCCGATCGCGTCTCTTACGATCTGCGCCGGCGCATAAAAACCCATGGGCTGGCTGTTGAGCAAAGCCGCGCAGAAGACATCCGGATGCCAGCATTTCAGCCAGGCGCTCGCATAGGCGATCAACGCGAACGAAGCTGCATGACTTTCCGGGAATCCATACGAACCGAACCCTTCCAATTGGCGAAACGTCTGCTCAGCGAAATCGCGCTCATATCCGTTGGCGACCATGCCGTCGATCAGTTTGGTCCTGAACGATGAGACCCCGCCCGTGAACTTGAACGTGGCCATCGATTTGCGCAGCATATCGGCTTCGCCGGGCGTGAAGCCCGCGCAGGTGATCGCCACCCGCATCGCTTGCTCTTGAAACAGGGGCACGCCCAAGGTTTTTCCGAGCACCTGTTCGAGCTCGGGCTTGGGATAATGGACGGGCTCGCGTCCTTCGCGGCGGCGAAGATAGGGATGGACCATATCGCCTTGGATCGGGCCAGGCCGAACGATCGCCACCTGGACGACAAGGTCGTAATAGGTTCGCGGCTTTAGGCGCGGAAGCATCGACATCTGCGCCCGGCTTTCGATCTGAAACGTCCCGAGCGTATCGGCCTTCCTGATCATGGCGTAGGTACGAGGATCCTCGGCAGGAATCGTCGCAAGGTCGAGCTCGACGCCCTTGTGGTGCGCGAGCAGATCGAGACCCTTCTTCATGCAGGTGAGCATG
Organism: Hyphomicrobiales bacterium; assembly: GCA_930633525.1. Classification (NCBI taxonomy): domain Bacteria; kingdom Pseudomonadati; phylum Pseudomonadota; class Alphaproteobacteria; order Hyphomicrobiales; species Hyphomicrobiales bacterium. The sequence continues at coordinate 34,001 of CAKNFP010000003.1, read as the reverse complement.
CCCAAGGCGAGGACGTCGACCTTCATAAATCGCAACGCGTCGATATCGTCCTTGTCCCACTCGATGACCTGCCGGTCCTTCATGCTCGCCGGTTCGATCGGCACGAGATCGTCGAGCCGATCGTGGGTCAAGACAAAGCCGCCGGGGTGCTGTGAGAGATGTCGTGGCGCGCCCATGAGCTGGCGCGCGAGATCGAGCGTCAATCGCAGCCGTCGATCGGCAAGATTGAGGTTGAGCTCCTCGACATGGCGATTTTCAACGCCTTCCTCGGACCAGCCCCAAACCTGGCCGGAGAGCGACGAAATCAGATCTTCGGGCAGGCCGAGCGCCTTGCCGACATCGCGCAATGCGCCTTTCGTGCGATAACGGATCACGGTCGAGCACAGAGCGGCATGATCGCGGCCGTAGGTCTCGAACACCCACTGCATGACGATCTCTCGCCTTTCGTGTTCAAAATCGACGTCGATGTCGGGCGGCTCGCGGCGCTCTTCGCTGACGAAGCGCTCGAACAACAGGTCGTTGCGTCCGGGATCGATCGAGGTAATGCCGAGAACGTAGCAGACGGCGGAATTCGCGGCCGAGCCGCGTCCCTGGCACAGGATGTCGCGTGAGCGCGCGAACCTGACGATGCTGTTGACCGTCAGGAAATACGGCGCGTAGTCGAGTTTGTTGATGAGGCGCAGCTCGTGCTGGAGGACAGCGCGCACCTCGTCGGGCAGCCCTTCGGGATAGCGCGTCGCCGCGCCCTCCCAGGTGAGCTTTTCAAGCGTCTCCTGCGGCGAGAGCGAAGGATCGTCGCGCTCCTCCGGATATTGATAGGCGAGCTCGTCGAGCGAAAAACGGCAGCGATCGGCGATTTCAAGCGTGCGCGCCAAAGCGTCGGAGTAACGCGTGAAGAGGCGATGCATCTCCTCGGGCGGCTTGAGAAAGCGATCGGCATGCCGCTCGCGCCGATCGCCGAGCGCGTCGATCGTGACGTTGTGCCGGATGCATGTGACAACGTCCTGCAGGATCCGGCGATCGGGCGCGTGGAAGAGGACGTCATTGGTCACGACGGTTCGGACCTTCGCGGCCGCAGCGGCGTTCGAGAGCGCGTGAAGCCGCAGTTGATCGTTCGGCCGGCGCCGGAGCGTGAGCGCCATATAGGCGCGATCGGCGAATGCGTCGTGCAGCTGGCGCAGGTGCAATCGGCAATCATCATCGGCCGTGTCCGGCACGAGCACCACGATGAGGCCCTCGCCGTAAGCAACGACATCGGCCCATCCGAGGCTGCACTTGCCCTTGCCGGCGCGTCGCTTGCCTAGCGAGAGCAATCGGCAGAGCCGCGAATAAGCGGACCGGTCGCTCGGATAGACCAGGAGCGACATGCCGTCGGAGAGATCGAGGCGGCAGCCTACGATCAGGCGCACGCCGGTTGCCTTCGAAGCTTCGTGTGCGCGCACGATGCCGGCGAGGCTGTTGCGGTCGACGATCGCGAGCGCCTCGATGCCCTGCACCGCCGCCTGGGCGAAGAGCTCGTCGGCCGAGGAGGCTCCGCGCAGGAAGCTGAAGTGCGATGTCGTTTGCAACTCGACATAGCGATGGGTGCTCATCCGAACACCCCGTGCATGAACCAGCGATGCGATCCGGTCGCAGCGTCTTCGCCGTCGCCGGCGCGATACACCCAATATCGCTCGCCGGCCTCGTCCTCGAGCCGGAAATAGTCGCGCACCGCGACGAGTTCGGCATCACGCTTCCACCATTCGCCGAACACGCGCTCGGGCCCGTCGGCCCGTCGCACACGGCGGCGGATACCACGCCAGGTAAAAGTGACCGGCGGATGGTCGGGCAAGAGCGCGACGGTCTCAATCGGCTCGGGGCGCGGCAGCAGGCGGGCCGGTCGCGGCCAATGGCCCGGCCAGGTGGCGCCGGTATCAGGCGCCATCGCAGGAATTCGAGCGACGGCCCGCTCGGGCACGTCGCTCGATAGCGGCGCCGCGCGGTAGACGGCGCGCTCACCGACGCGGTTGGCCAGCGTGTCGATCAGGTCGGACACATCGGGGATGGCCTCTTCGATGAGCGCGCTGACGGTCTGCTTGCGGACCAATGGTTCGGCGATGCTTGCGACGAGGATCAGGACTTCAATGCCGAAGCCGGGATCGATCGTCTCGATCCTGTCGCACAAGAGGCGGGTGAGGCGCTTCGCATCGCGAACGGGCACAGCCATGCCGACGCGGATTGCCTGGCGCTGGTTGTCGACGCGCCGCAGATGAAGATCTAGCCGTCGCGCACCGAGGTCGATTTCCTCAAGGCGTTCGCACAGCGCGACGACGAGCTTGCTGATGTAACGCGCGATGGTCTCGGCGGCGCCGATCGGTTCGGCAAAACTGCGCCGGACCTCGATGAGATCGGCCGGCCGAACCGGATCGATCGGCTCCGCCGTCGCGCCGATCGCCTGATCGAGCCGCCGCCCGAGCTCGGGACCGAAACGAAGCGTCAGCGGCGCACGCGGCTGCAATAGGAGGTCCCCGATCCACTCGAAGCCGAGCACACGCAGATCGTGGGTCGTGGCGGCGGGCAGGCGCAGCGCTTCCAGCGGCAACGGCGAGACCGTCGCCGGCCCATGCCCGGGTGCTGCCACGAAAGCTGGCTGCGCGAGATAGCGGGCGAAGGCGTGCGCGGCGCCCCAGCTGTCGGCGACGGCGGCCCGCGCGGCGATGCCGGACATGGCAAGGCGCCCGACGAGCGCATCGAGCATCGCCTCTTCACCGCCATGGAGATGGTCGGCGCCCGTGGTGTCGATCACGATGCCGTCGTCGCCATCCACCGCGACGATGGGGGCAAAGCGTTGCAGCACCCATAAGGCGATGCGCTCGAGCGCCTCGAAATCTGCGACCGGATCGGCATCCTGGATGAGCAAGTCCCGTACGAGGACCTGCGCCTTCGCGAGCGCCATGCCAGGCCGCAGGCCGGCCGCTCGCGCGGCGGCATCCGCTGACACCACCACGCGCCGGCTTCCTTCCCGGCCGATCAGGATGAGCGGGGCCTCAAGCGGAGGCGCCGCGTCGCCGCCCTTCCGCCGCAGCCGGTCGGTCGACCAGCTCGGCAGGAAGAGCGAGGCAACCCGTGTCATCGCAAGCCTCCAACTCGAAATCTGCACTCTCGCCCGCGCGGGCGCGGATCAATTCGACGAGCCATCGATGACGGCCCACACCGGGAACCGGAAGCGGCGACGAGGGCAACACCGAAATTCTCCAGCGCGTCATGGCTGCGGTCGGTTGCCCGAAATCGGCTGCCTCGGTCTGGCGCCGCCAGCGCCGGAGCGCGATACCGATCGTACCGGCTCCTTCAGCGGCGAGTTGGAGTCGCCGTGACGCAGTCATCGAGAGACGCGCGACCTCGCCAACGACGGCGCCCAGTCCGCCATGACGAAGACCCTCCTCCATGCAGGCGAGAAGCGACTTGTCGTCACCCGCCTCGACGTAGATCACCCTGTCGGGCGGCAAACCTGCCTGGGCAAGTGCGGGCGCGAAAAGGTCTGGGCGCGTGATACACCACAGGACCTTGCCTTTCGTCCGCGCTGCGACGCCGCCGGCGAAGAGGGCTGCGGCCGCGCCGTCAACGGCGCCGAATCCGCCGCCCGCCACCTCGTGCAGAGCGCCGAGTGCCAGCCCTCCGCCGGGAAGTCGTGAGTCCACCTCGGCGATTCCGAATGGAAGCACCGATTTCGCGCGCGGGGTTCGACCCTCGATCTTCTCGATTTGCGCGCGCAACGACTCTATGGCGGGCTGCGGCCGCACGTTGATCCTTGACCTCCTGCGATGGCTCTTGCATCATGTTCTCTATTTGTTCTGTGTTGTTGGGGCGAGAGTCAAGAGCGGTTGAGCGAATCGCGTCTGAGGTGAGGCGATCGGGACGCGAGAAGGGCTTTGCCTTTGCGGGCGGGGCTGAGAAAATCGCCGGTGTTCGTTCATCCAGAAGCATGATGTCGCCGCGGCTACCCTACGATCTGCCTCGCAGCCTCCAACTGCCACCCCAGAAAAAGGGGTGATGATGCCGGCTCAGCCTTGCGGCAGCTCATCCGGCCATCTTTGGGCGCCGTGCAGGACGCGCAGAATTCGGATCGTCTCAGCGGTCACGGCGTAGGCTGCCACATAGGGCGTGCCGGTGATGACGAGCTCGCGCGTGCCGGCGACGCGGCCGGGACGGCCGCTCTCCGGAAAGTCGACCAAGCGGCGCGCTGCGGTGGCGATCCGCTCGTCGACGGCGATCGCCGCGCGCGGATTGTCCGCTTCGATATGGGTGAAGATGCCGTCGCGATCGGCGAGCGCGAAGGCCGACCAGACGAGTTTCACGATCCGCCGGCGGCCTTGCGCCGGGCGTCCGCGCGGCGCGCGGCGAAATGCGTCTCGGCCTGCTCGTCAGGCACGTCGGGGCGCGTATCCTGCAGCGCCTCCTGCACCTTCATCCGGAACCAGGCGTCATGCGCCTCGCTGTTGGTGACGAGTTCCAGCGGAAGCGCGCCTTCATTGGCGGTTCGGGTGAGCAGGATGCGCACGGCGTCCGACACCGTGAGCCCTATGCCCTCGAGCACGGCGGACGCGCGGTCTCGCACGTCAGCGTCGATTCGGGTCTGGACAAGCGCATTTGTGGCCATGATCGCCTCCTTTCCAAGGAAATGTAATGCAATTGAATGACGAATGCCAGCCCCAGTCAAAGGCTGGATCGGAGAGCATCAGGCCGCCTCCGGCCCAGTCTCCGCCTGCGGCTGCAGACCATGCAGATAGGCGCAGGCCCGCTGCGCGTGCGCGGCGGCCGAGAAGATGAAGCGCCTGTCGTTGGCGAGGACCGCGAGCCAGGATGCGAGGTAGCTCGCATGATCGGCGCGCGGCTCAAGCTCGGGGACGATACCGAGATCGGCGCTGACGAAGCAAGCGCCCAGATCCGCGATCAGCTCTTCGCGAGCGCGTTCACTGCGGTCGCTATGATAGCGCGAGAGATCCCGGTTGAGCCGGTGCTCCGCGCCTGCCCAGTGCACGGTCTCATGAGCCAGCGTGGCGTAGTAGCTCTCCGGGTCGCGGAACGAGTCGAAGGGCGGCATCTGAATGAGATCGAGCGATGGCGCGAAGAACGCTTTGTCGCCGCCGTGCCGGATGACGACGCCGGTGTTGGCAAAGAATGCGTCGGCATGGGCGATGCGCTGCGCCGGCGCTGCGGGCGCCGCCGGCCGGGCGTAGAAGTGCTCCGGCAGGCCCTCGATCTGGTCGACGCAAAACACGGCGTAGGCGCGCAGAAACGGAATCGCGCGCTCCACCTCGTCGCCATGCTCGTCGGTCTCCGTTCTCGTGAACCGATTGGCGTAGACGACGGTCGTGCCGGTCTCACCCTTCCGGACATTGCCGCCGAGCTCGAGGGCCTGCTTGAACGTCATCCAGATCGGCGAGGCGAAGCCGCGCGCCACGGCCTCCGACCAGAGCAGTACGACATTGATGCCCTGATAGGGCAGGCCGTTGTGGCGCAGGGGCCGCGTGATGCGTCCGGCGCCGTTCGCGGCGCTCCACGGCTGAATCCACGGGCGAACACCGCGTTCCAGGTCGGCGACGATGCGATCTGTGATCCGCGCATAGACGTCGACGCGGGACTTTGTTTCCTTACCAGTCATGATTCGAACCTCCGTTGGAGGCCGCGCCCATCGCGGCCCGTCACGGCGGTCCGCCGCGGAGGCCCGCACGGCCGCGCATCCGGTTGAGGTTCATGAGCGAGATGACTGGCGACGCGCCGGACCGGAACGTCAGTGGAGGACGGCCACGCCGTTGCGCTGCCGCGCAGGCCGGAGCATGGACCGAAAGCCGAGACGGGCGGCGATGGCCGCCCGCATTTCTCCTTTCCGTCCTTCTTTTCGCGTCCGCGCTGCGCGACATGAAAAAAGCCGGTCCCGAAGGACCGGCCGGAATTGGTCGGAGAGGAAGAAAGGCGGGGCCGAAGCCCCGCCGGCGGCATCACTCGAATGCCGCCATCTGGACCTCGGCCGCCTTGCGGCTGACGGTCTCGCCGGGATGCTCGGGCTGACGCTCGAACGGCTTCCAGCTCTCGCCGACGACGTGCTCGTAAGCGGCGATCGCGCCTTCGGCCGCCATGCGCAGGGCGTGCGCCTGCACCCCGACTTCGGCGGCGAACTCGCGCTTGCGCTGGGCCGCGGAGTCGAAGCCGACGGGTCCGTCGAGGTCCTCGTCGCGGGCGTCGCTGGCCAATCGCGCCGTCGCCTCGCGGGCGTCGGTCACGGCCCGGCTGTAGAACTGCCCGGCGCCATGGGCGGAGCCGACATAGGAGCCGACGATTCGCTGCAGGTGGATCTGCATGGCGCGTTCGCTGAGGCCCTCGCCGAGCACGTCCGCAGTCTCGGTGATGAGCCGCTGATGCAGATCGCGGATGCCGTCACTGTCGAGGATGGTGAGACCGAAGCTCTCGGCGATGCGGGTGGCCTGCGCTGCGTCGGGGCAGACGAGCCGGATCATTTCGACCGTGGTGCCGCGGCGAAGTTGGACAACGCGGGCGCTGGGGCGGGATGCGCGAGCGGTCTTGGTCATGGGAGTGTCCTTTCCTGGTTGCGCCGTCGGGGTCGATCCGGCCCCTGCCGGACCCCCTTCGGGTGCGGTCGCCCGGCGCCGCCGGCACGAGGGCCGCTTCAAGACCCGGGGGCCGCCAGGCGAGCGAGGTCCGGTTGCGGACAAGCGGGGCTCCAGCCCTGCGCAGGCCGCGGCCGGGCCTCGTCGAGATCGGCGGGCTCCGGCCGCTTGCGGCTTGGTCTTGAAGCGGACCGCCGGGGGCGCAGACCGCAGCAAACCCGAGGGGCGGGCCGACAGGGTGCGGGCCGGGTTGGCGATGCCGGAAAGGATGGACCTGGCCACGCCGATCACCACGCTCACGAACACGCCGTGCCGCTCGCATGCGCATGGCGATGACGCGCGATGCGGCTAGATCAGCCCGCCGCGCTGCTCTCCCGGCCGACAAGCGCGCCTGCCATCCTCGACAGCGGCGGCGTCTGCCGGCTGTGCCGGCCTTGACCCGCATGGCACGGCGCCGCAGCGTTCACGCAATGCCTCGATCGCCGCATCCTGCCGGGCGAGCTTGCGCGACAGGGCGTCGATCTCGGGCTGGCGCTCGGCCGTGATGGCGGCGAGGTTCGAGCGGTAGCGCTCGAGGAACGCGCTCGGATCGGCGGGCTTGCCGCGGCGATATGCGGCACGCTTGCGACCGAGCTGTGGAATCAGCGCCGTCATGCGACGGATGATCTGCCGGTCGATCATGTCGAGCTGGCGCTGCGTCTGGCGGCGCGCCTCTTCCATGCGCGAGAGCTGCGCGATGCGTTGCGGGGAAGTTGTCATCGCGCGGTCCCCTGCCAGCCGATGAAGCTCGACGGGCCGGAATGGACCGGATGACGCGCCTCATCGACGACGAAGCCGAAGCGTCCGACCTGGTACTCGCCGGACGGCACGAGGAAGCGCCGTTCCTCGGTGCCCGCACCGCGGCGGCCGCCGGGCGTGGCGACGACTTCGACAAAGCCCGGCTGCTGATCCGATGTAATCGCCGATACGACGATCCAGTCGTCGGCGTGCCGCTGCTCGAAGGCGCGGCGATCCTTTTCAAGAGACTCGCCGGGCTGAAGGATCGCGCCGAAGATCGCTTCCCAGGCGTCCGGCCAGCTATCCTTAATCGTGCGCTCGGCGCAGCGCCGCTCATAGCTGGTGAAGAAATGCGGGAAGGTGAGCGCGACGATCGCCCAGCCTGCATCTTCCTCGTACCAGCCGCCGCGCGACCGCAGCATGGAATGGACCTTGCGATTGCGCTCGGCCGAGAGGTGGAAGCCGCCATGACCGGCGGTCGAATGGCAGACGACACCCTCGGCATAGAGGGTCGCGCCCTGCGAGCGGCCCCACGGCGTATTCGCCGTGGAGCCGATCTCGCGGCGGCCGAGCGCGCGCTTCTCGCGCTGATGCTCCGCGTTTTCCGCGACCTTGCAGCGGAACGCCGCCTCGTCGGCGAGCTCGCCGGCATGATCGTAAAAGTCGGATCGCTTCCATTCGGCCATCGGCCGGCCGATGCGCCAGCCGGTGGCGAGATAGTGCCGGCCATCGCGCGCCGGCAGCATGGCGAAGGCGGTGTCGGCGACATAGGCGACGAGAATGCCCTCTGCTGTGCGGCCGAACGCGATCGGCGGAAATGCGGTCGCAGAATCCGCGATCATCGTGGTGGAGGGTGCAGTCGTGCTCATGCGGCCGTCCTCCCCTCCACGACGGCGGCGGCAACCTCGTCGGCCGAGATCTCGCGCAGCACAGCGTTCGGGTAGCCATGCCGCGTCAGCCACTCCTGCGCGTCGGCGCGATGGCTGGCGAGATAGACCAGCTCGCCGTCGTCGCCCGGCCGGTCGAGCACCTGGACCGAACCGACCTTCGGTCGTTCGGTGACGACGAACTTCAGACTGCTGTCGACCGAAAACGTCCGGTGGACACGGAGCACCACGACGCCGGCGCTGCCATAGTCGCCTGCATGCAAGGTGATGCTTGCGCCGATGACCGTATTGCCGGCGCGGCGCTCGGCCTGCTTGCGGATGAGGCGACCAGCGCTGTTGTTGTTCTCCCAGGCGGAGAACTTCCTGCGATGGCGTTCCGGCGGGCGCGGCGCGCCGTCGGAGAAGCGAATGATCGAGCCAAGCGGCGCGAGGTCATAAATCAACTGTGCGGACATGATGTCCTCCTTTGCGGATGGTGGAAATGAAGCCGCCGCCGGCATGGGCCGGCGGCGGCGGTCGTTCGGGAGAGAAGAAGGTCGGCGCTATTCCGCGGCTTCGCGGAAGGCCTCGTCGTCAGCCGCTTCGCCGCCATCCTCGCTGTCTTCGATCGGCTCGTCGGACTCGTCGTCTTCGGCGACGGCGTTCGACGCGATCCAGCTCAGGAGCGCGGTCCTGTCCGGGGCGAACAACGCGGCCGGATGGACGAAGCGGCCCTCCTTGAAGTGCTCGACCAGGGCGGCCCGCGTGTCCTTCACCTTCTTGCGCGGCAGGACCGGCGTATCCTTGCACGAGCCCTCCAGCGCGACGCGCGACAGGCACGACAGGAAGTCGTCACTGCCCATATTCGGCAGGAAGTTGTCGGCGCCGACGACATCGCCGGCGACGCGCGCGACGATGCCGCTGTCGGTACGGTTCTCCCGGCACGACAGCACCTCGGCGAGGATCGACCGTGCCGCGACGCGGAGCGCGTCGTTGTCGAGCACGAGCTGACCTTCCTGATCGAACAGGTTCACCGCATGGCGAGCGATCCGGCGATTGCCGTAATAGGTCCCGGCGCTGGCGGACGCGACGGAGACGTTCTGACCTGCGAAGGCGAGGATCAGCAGCGCCATCAGCGCATCGTCCTCGATCGGCGCACGGGCGAGCGCCTCATGCAGCGCGTCGGTGCGGAAGTCGCCGATCATCTCGACGCCCTTGCGCGTCACGTCCGGACGCGGCTTCGAGATCGCGCCGGCCTCATCCGCCGCATCAGTGCCGGCGGACGCGCCCTTGCCCTTCGGCTTCTTCGCCGTGGGCATGCGGTAATGCACCGTCTGCACGCGGCCGTCGCGGTCGAGATACATGGCCGTGCAATCGCTCTTCGACGGCTTGCCATAGACGCGCTCGGCCTTCGGCGGCAGCTTCACCTCGCCATAGTTCGTCGCCTCGGCGATGATGCCCTTCTTCGGCAGGTTCGCCGCCATCCACTCCTGCTGCGCGCCGAGGAAGGCCTCGACGTCCGTGGTGTAGCGGCTATCCTCATCGGCCGGCGCGAACAGGTCCTCGACCCACTGGATGCCGTAGGCCTGGGCGAGGTCGTCGCCGAAGCTCGCATGACGTGCGTACATGCGGGCCTTGGTCAGCGCCTGCGCGACGCTCCACCACGACACCTGCGGATCGGCCTTGGACGGCTTGTGTTTCTTCCAGACTTCCTTCTGCTCGTCGGGCGAGGCCGCCGCGATCGTGCGGAGCTGACGCTCGTCGGGCATGTCGCCCTTGGCCATATGATCGAGCATCGCCGGCAGCACATTTGCGAGCAGGCGGAGCTTCCTGACCTGCCGCACCGGCAGCGTCAGGGCGACGCCGATCGCCTCTTCCGTCCAGCCGAGGGCGACAAGGCGTTCGATGGCGCGCCACTGATCGACCGGGTTCAGCGGCTCGCGCGCGATGTTCTCAACAAAGGAGCGCATGGCGCCGTTGTCGTTCGCGGCGTCATCGACGAGCACGTCGATTTCCTCGAGGCCCGCGGCGATGGCGAGGCGCACGCGGCGCCGGCCGGCGTTGATGAGGAAGCCGTTGCCGCCATCGGCCTGCTGCGACACGACGGGCGGCTGCACGATGCCGACGGCCTTGATCGAGGCCAGCAACAGCGCGTCGGCCTGCGGCGTCGACTTGGTCTGGCGCGAATGGTCGGGATTCTCGACGAGCGCGCGCGGATCGACTTTCAAGAGATACATAGGATGCTCCTTTTCGGGGTTGGCGGACCGCGCCTCGCGGCCCTTCCTCGTCTTCTTTCCGAAGACACCCCCCGGCCCGCGGAGCGGTCGGGCCGGCACAACTGCGGCCGAGCAGCCCTGCCCGGCCGGACGAGCGGGGCTAACAGCCCTGCGAAGGACGACGGGCCGGGCTCGCGCAGGCGGCGGTTGAGCTCAAGCGTTGCCGGCCTGGCCGATCTGCGAGCGGGCCTTTCTCATCACCTTTTCATCTTCATGCCGCGGCGGCCTGTTCGCCGCCTCCCTCAACATCGCTCGCCAGGGCTTCCTCCACCTCCGCCAATTGCCGGCGCTTTTCTGCCAGCTCAACGGCGAAGGCGAAATCGCCGTCATCGCGCGCCTGATAGGAGGCGAGCCTGCGGCGGGCATCGGCCAGGCGCTGGCGGTAGCGCTCGCGCTCGCCTTCGAAATCGTCGAGCGCATGTTCGAGGCGTGAGATCGCGCCGAGCGGCGTGACTGTGACCGGCAGCTCGATCTCGTATTCCGATCCTGTGCGGAGCAGCATGGTGCTGTAGCGATAGCCGTCGCGGCCGAAGCGCTCGCCGGAATATTCGAGATCGAAGCCGCCGATCGAAGCGATGATGCTCTCTCCCTCCTGCTGAAGCTGGACGAGGGTGAGGACTTCCTTCATCAGCGCGCGGCCGGCCTCCTTGCGCTCGATATAGCGCTTGCCGGCGATTGTCGCCGCGAAGGCCTCGCCCGCCGTCGGCGCGAGGCGCTCCATGTCCTCGCCGATCTCGACGATCCGCCGGGTGCAGAACTCGATGTCGCGCTCGGCGTCGCGGAGCTGGCGGCGAACCGCATGCTGATCGTCGATATGCGCGGCGCGCAGCCGTTCGAGCCGTGCGATGTCGGCTTCGAGCCCGGCCTTGAGCATCAGACGCTGATCGCCCGATGCGATCGCTTTCGCCATCGCGAACTGGTTGGCTTGGCCTTCGCCGAGATCCTCCAGGCGGCGGATCGAGGTGTCGCCGGACAGCGCGGCCGCGATAAAGCGGGCCTTGCGCTCATTGTTCTGCCACATCGTGGCATCGAGCGAGCCTTCGGTCGCATAGGCGAAGATGTCGATGACGTCATGCTGATTGCCCTGACGCTCGATCCGCCCCTCGCGCTGGGCGATCTGCGACGGGAGCCACGGGACGTCCAGATGATGCAGCGCCTTCAGGCGGAGCTGCGCGTTGACGCCGGTGCCCATCGTGTCGGAGGAGCCGATCAGGAAGCGAACCTTGCCGGCGCGCACGTCGCCGAACAGGCGCTGCTTCGCCTCCGACTTCTTGTAGTCCTGCATGAAGGCGATTTCGGCTGGCGGCACGCCCATGCGGACGAGCTCGTCCCTGATCCAGCGATAGGCCGAGAAGCCGCGGCTCTTCTCCACGGAGATCGTCCCGAGATCGGAGAAGATCATTTGCGCGGCGCCGGGGAGCTCATAGGGCTTGCCGTCGGCACGCACATAGGCGTTGTCGGCCGTTTCCCGCCAGATGCGCAGCGCATTGCCGATCATCAGGTTCAGCTTGTTGTCCGCCTCGTCGTCATTGTCCGGATCGACAAGGCGAAGGTCGATCGCAGCATGGCGGCCGTCGGTGATGACGGAGAGCAGGATGTCGTCGCCGGGCTCCGGCGGACGGTCGCGCATCTCGATCGCCTTGATGCGCCCATCGAGCTGGATCTGGTAGCGCTTGAACGCCGGCGTCGGCTTCGCCGTCATGATCTGGCGCTTGCCGGTCGAGATCGCCGGAATCTTCACGTATCGGCGCAGGTCGTCCGCCGTCACCACGTCGGCGAAGGACCGGAACATGGCGATCAGCTCGGGGACGTTGACGAAAGTCGCGAAGCGCGTGACCGGCTTGTATCTGCCGGAGGGCTGAAGCTCGAGCTCGGTCGAGACGTCGCCGAAGGTCGAGGCCCAGGCGTCGAACTCGTGCAAGCCGCGCTCGCGGAGGGCGGCGTAGCCGAGATAGCGCTGCACCGAATACATCTCGCCGAGCGTGTTGGTGATCGGCGTTCCGGACGCCAGCACGAGCGCGCGGCCGGGATTCTTCGTTTCGATGAAGCGGGATTTAACGAACAAGTCCCAGGCGCGCTGCGAGCCGTTGGGATCGACGCCCTTCAGCGTCGACATATTCGTGGCGAAGGACAGCTTGCGGAACTCCTGCGCCTCGTCGACGATGATCTGGTCGACGCCGATCTCCGAGATGGTGAGGAGATCGTCCTTGCGCGTGGCGAGCGACTCCAGGCGTTCCTTCAATCCCTCCTTCAGCCGTTCGAGACGCTTGCGCGAGACGCGGTCATCGCTCTCGACCTTGGTCAGCAGTGTCTCGTAGAGCTCCAGCTCGTCCTGGATCATCTGCCGCTCGAAAGCGGACGGCACGCCGATGAAGCGAAAGGCCGAGTGCGTGATGATGATCGCGTCCCAGGTCGCGGTCGCCGCCCGCGACAAGAATCTGGCGCGCTTGTCCTTGCTGAAGTTGGTCTCGTCGGCGACGAGGATGCGGGCGTTCGGATAGAGCGCCAGAAATTCGCGCGCGGCCTGCGCCAGGCAATGGCCGGGAACGACGAGCATTGCCTTGGCGATCAGGCCGAGCCGGCGCTGCTCCATGACGGCGGCCGCCATCGTCATGGTCTTGCCGGCGCCCACGGCGTGGGCGAGATAGGTCGCGCCTGCCGCGATGATGCGCCAGATGCCGCGCTTCTGGTGATCGTAGAGGACGAAGGCGCCGGACGCGCCCGGCAGCTTCAGATGCGAGCCGTCGAAGGCGCGCGGCACGATGTTGTTGAAGCGATCATTGTAGACCCGCGCCAGCCGATCGGTGCGATCCGGATCGGTCCAGATCCAGGTCTGGAACGCGGTCTTGATCCTCGAGAGCTTCTCCTTCGCCGCCTCGGTGTCGACGACGTTGAGGACGCGGCGCTCGCTGTCGCCGTCTTTGATCGTGTCGAAGATCTGCGGCACGGACGAATTGAGCGCGTCGGAGAGAAGCTGGCCGGCGTGCCGCCGTGCGGTCCCCCATTCCGACGTTCCGGCGGCGATCCAGCCGAGCTGGCGGGCCTCGACCGTCCACGACGCCAGTTCGGGCATGTGGTGGATCTTGATGTCCGCGCCCATCGTCTCCTTGACGAAGGCGATGATGTCGTCGGCCGGAATCCACGGCGCGCCGAGCCGCGCCGTGATGTCCGAGGGCCGAAGATCGGCAGGCTGCACATCGCGCAGCGCCGCGACATTGCGCTCATAGGCCGGATCGAGGGCCGCCGCGGCCTCGGCCGCGACGAGCTTCGAGCGAACCGCGCCGGACAGATAGGCGTCGGCGCTTTGCCAGGAACCGTCCGACGGATCGCGGAAGATGGCGCTGCCGAGCTCGGCGATGACGTCCTCGACATCGCGATGCAGCAGCTCCGCGATATGGTCGGGATCGACATGGCCGCGCTCGTTGAGCACGACGGCCAGCGCGTCGACCGCGCTGGTGATGACGGGCGGCGCCGGCGGGGCGATCACGCGCTCGGTGAAGATCGGGCCGGGACGCGCTGTGTCGGATTCGAGGTCGTAATCCTCGATCGACGCCACGAGCCAGCAATCGGGATCGTCCAGAAAGGGCTGCAGATTCGGACGGCGATGCGTCTCCCGGATCTCGCCGGTCTCCGGGTCCTCTGTCGTCGAGACGACGGTCGTATTGATCGGGCCGAAGCTGCGCACGAAATTCGACCAGGCGATGCGCAGCCTGACCTGCGCGTCCTTCCACGGCCGGTCGAGCTCCTGGCATTTCAGGACTTCCCGCACGGCTTCGCGGATCGGGATCAGCTTCTGGATGATCCGGACGTGCTTTTCCGGAACCCCGTCGGCGCTGCGGCCCTTGCGGACGGTGACGGCGACGGGACTGCCGTCGAGGACCTGCATCAGGCCGTGGCGAGTGTCGAGGAGGTAGCTTCCCTCCCGTGCCGTATGGCTTCCGCCGCTGGCCGCCTGCGCTGAGGGCGCCTCGTCCTCCGCATCGAAGTCGATCGGCTCCGGCTCGCCGTCATAGAGGTCATCCGGAAGAGAAGTGATCGCAGCGGCGAGTGCGGATTCGAGATCCGCGCCGGCATTGGGCAGGCAAGTGTAGGTCTCGCCGAAGGGGCCGGAGGTGAGCGCATGGGCGCCGAGCACCATGTCCGGGCGTCCGGCGAACCAACGATTGACGCGAATGGCGCCCTCGTCTGCGGTCGCGGCGCGCACCTCCTCGAGATCGAGCCAGGAGAGGTCACCTTCCGCCTCGCCATGCTTGCGCCGTCGGAAGAACAGCACGTCGACCACGACGTCGGTGCCGGCGTCGGCGCGGAAGCTGCCCTCAGGCAGGCGGATCGCCCCGATGAGATCGGCGTGCTTCGCGATCTCCTCGCGCGCGCCGCTATCGGCCTTGTCCATCGTGCCGTGCGAGGTGACGAAGGCCGCGAGCGCGCCCGGCTTCAGCAGCCGCATCGCCCTGACGATGAAATAATCGTGCAGACGCAGGCCGAGCGAGCGCAGCGCGCGATCCGAGCGCACGGTGCGATCGGAGAATGGCGGATTGCCGACGACAAGATCGAACCGCGCCGGCAGCTCCGTGCGCGCGAAATCGCCGGTGACGATCCGCGCGCGCGGCTGCAGAAGCCGGGCGATGCGCGCCGTGACGGGATCGAGCTCGACGCCGGTGACATGGCTGAGGTCACGCAGCTCCTCCGGCATGAGCGCCGGAAACAGGCCGGTGCCGATGCCCGGCTCGAGCACGCGGCCGCCGCGCCAGCCGAAACGCCGCACGCCCGCCCAGATGGCGCGGACGATGAACTCCGGCGTGAAATGGGCATACTGCGTGCAACGCGCCAGCGAGGCGTAGTCGGCATCGTCGACGGCATCCTGCAGCTCGGCGCCGATCTCGTCCCAGCCTTTCGCAAAGGCCGTCTCGCCCGGGTGGCGGAAGACACCGTTGGCGAGCTCGGAGGCGCCGAAACCGGTGAAGCGGATCAGCCGCTCCTGCTCATCGCGCGTGGCGGGCCGCTCGTCGGCCTCGATCTCTGCAGCGAGCCGCACGGCCGCGATGCTGTCGCGGGCGCGCTGCTTCCAGCCCCTGGCCAGGCCGCGGTCGGCGGCGAGATGAAAATTGGCGCCCCGCTTGCGTGAACCGGGTCGAGCGGGCCGCGCCGATGCGGCCGCCGGCGCCGCGGGGGACGGCGTCGACGGCGGCGGATCGTCGTCGGGATCGTCGTCGCCGCTGATGTCGGCGGCGAAGGCGGTGACGCCGAGGCCGAGGCCCGACGACAACGCCGTGTTTACGAAGAGGTCGAGGGTGAAAGGGTCGTCCTGCGCCATTGGGAAAGTCCTTCTGCTGGGCGCGCGCGACCGCGCCGCACCGCGGAGAGCGGCGGACGGCGCGGCGTTGCGGGATTGACGGGAGGGGCCGGCGCGACCGGCCGGCTGCGGAAATGCGAAGCCCGGCGCGCGGCCGGGCTGTTCGCAGGTCGGGAGGGTGTTGCCGCGCTATGCCGCGACGGCGTCCGGCAGATGGCGGAACTGCACTGGCAGCTTCGCCGCGATCTCGGCGTCGGTGAGCTCGTTGAGCAGCTTCAGCACGGTGCCGTGCCGGCCGGCATAGACGAGCACGGTGCGCCGGCCGCGCATGGCGGCGGGCCAGCGTTCGCCGGCATAGCCGCGATAGTCTTCATGCGTGCTCGACCAGATATGTTCGAGCCGTTCCTCGCGCGTCATGGCGCGGACCGGCCGAGACTCGCGCTCGATGATCGCGGCCTTCATCCGGTCGGGCGACGCGCGATCGGAGAGATCGCAATAGCTGTGAAACCAGCGCTGGCGGCCGTCGATGACGAGCGCGAGGAAGATGCTCGTGACGCTATCCGTCATGAACTCGCGCAGCGCGAATAGATCGGCGCGCATGAACAGCGGCGGCAGGATATTGAGCATGTAATCGTGCTCGGCCTCGCCGATCTCGAACCACTCTCCAGCGAAGAGCTGCGCGCATTCACCTGCGCCATAAGCGGGATCGCCACGATGGCGGTTGAACAGTCGGTACATCTCGTGGCGCGTGGCGACGCCCTGGAAGACCTTGCGGATTGTCGGGACGGCGTGCATGGCGGCTCCTTTCAGCCTTGCGGGCCGAAGCGCGAGCGATCGCCTGATCCCTCATCATTTCAGCCCTTCATCACGCCTTCCCGCGGGCCGCCTCTCCGGTCCGGCGGGTCAAGGGCCGCGGCACGCGGGCGAAGCCTCCCTTGACGCGCCGGCCGGGCATGCGGCATCGCGCCTTCATTCCTCCATTCCTCGTCCATTTTCCCTATTCGCTTCGCCACGACGCTGTTCGGCGCTCCTGACGGCCGCGAGCGCAGCCTTGAACACCGCGGAGCCTCGCTCCTCAGCAAGCTCGATCGCGGCCGCAACCGCGAGGCACGCGCCATGCACGTCATCGCCGCTCACGGATTCGGGCGTGATCGCCGTGTCCGTGCAGCCGTCGGCGATCAATGACTCGATCGTCGTCCGCACCTCGCCTTCGTCGAAGCTCAGAACGATGTGCGAACGTGGGGTGCTCGCAGCCGCGGCTTCGTCCTGGAACTGGGCGATCAGTTCGTCCGTACTGCATGATCTGATCGCATCGGCGGTGATCAAGGTCGCGATGCCGCCAAAGCCGTCCGGGCGCATCCGGGAGCAGGTGAAGGCCGACGTCACGACGACTTCCCCGAGCGTTGGCGATCGTCGCACGATGTCCTGGAAGATCGTCGCCCATGACGTCATGGATAGGTCGAGCTCGATATGCGTGTCGGCATCGGCGCTCTCCGCCAGGCGCTCTGCGGCGATGGCGTCGAGGACGCTGTCAACGCCGGCTGAGAGACGATGCGCGACGCGCAAGTCCGCGACGTCGACCTCGATGCACTCCGCCGGGCTTTCCTCGGCAAAGAAATAGAGCCCGTCGCCATCAGCCTCGGCGCTGAAGATGTTCGAAAGCGCGAGGCGCTCGAGCGGCGTCATGTCGGTGTTCGGAATCGTCGTCTGCACGACGGTCGGCACGTAGTAGCTGGCCATGTCGGCCTCCTGAAAATGACAAAGCCCGGCAGGGCCGGGCGTGATTGCGGGGATGATGGAAGCTGGCGCCGGATCAGTCCGGATGGCGGGCGCCGGCGAGGATGGCCTCGGCCTTGGCGATCGCGGACACGGCGCGATCCTGCCAATAGGCGCGATCCGACGCCTCCGCGCCGCTCAGCACCTTCACCAGGCCGAGCAGGACCTCGAAATGATCGGCCTTACGCTGCACGGTCTCGCGATAGTGCGAAGGGACCGGCACGGACGGGCCGCTATAGGCGCTGTCGCGGCCTTCCCAGACGCCGGTGACATAGGTCTCGCCGGCGGTCTCGTAGTCCTGCTTCTCGTTGTCCCAGTCGTCGTCCTCGACGGCGAGCCGGCAGGCCTCGGCGAGGCTCTCCGCCTCGTAATTGCGCTGCCGATAGACCGGCAGGCGATAGGTGGTTTCGATCGTGAAGATGGGCATCGGAGTCGTCCTTCCCTTCGGGTGTTGAAGACACCCTCGGGGCGGCCGCCTCTCCGGTCCGGCGGGTCAAGGGCCGCTGGCCAAGCGGGCGAAGCCCCCCTTGACGCGCCGGCCGGGCATGCGGCAGCGACGCCATTGCCTCTTTCCGCCGATACCCTCTTGCCCGCTTCGTCGACCCTTCGAGCGGTAGGGTTGAGAGCGGGTCGGTCAGCCGGCGGCCGCAAGCGGCTCAGCGAGCCGGGCGAGCAGCAGGTTCAGGTCCTCGTTCCAGTCGCCGGCGCGCGATCGCGCGCGTGCATAGGTCGCGCCCGTCTGGGCCGCGATCGCCTGGACGCGCTCGGCATAGACATCACCCTGGCGATTGTTGTCGGTCGCCGCGACGAGATGCGTGTTCGGCCGTGCCGCTAAGCGGCGGATCGCATCCTCGATCGCAGGAGACCAGCCGCCGCCGGTGCTGACGTAGAGCGTATCGGGCCGCATGACCTGGATCGCGGCGAGACTCATGGTATCGATCGCCGCTTCAGTGATGCAGACGCGCGCGGCGGCCGACGGGCCGAGCCGGAACAGCTCTTTGGCCCCGCCGGTCGCATATCCGCGCCATTGGGGGCCGCGCTCCTCCCAACCGACCACGATGCCGTTCTCGCTGCGATGAGCTGCCCACATGCTGCCATGCGGCCCCTCGCGGACCATGCCTTGGCCGACCGCCACGGCGACGATCGTATCGGGAAGCCCGCGTGTCTCGGTGAGATAGCGCCAGGTCGCCGAGCCCGACCGCGGGAGACTCCGACGCGCCCAGCGGTCGGCGATGGAGCTAAGCGGGGAGGACCGGACCTCGCGCTGCCACGCGAGCGGGGTGGGCACGAACCCGACCAGGGACGCGACCCATGCGCAGGCTTCGGGAAAGCCCTGCGCACCGAGATGCTCGGCGAGATCAAACACGTCGCCTTTCGCGGTCGACAACGGGTCAAACCAGCCGCGATCGTTGTGAATGACGATAATGATATTGGCATCGCGGCGGAATTTCATGGCGCGCCGCGTGCTCTCCTTTAGATCGATTTTCCAGCCGTCCTGTTGAAGCAGCGCGGCGCAACCGACCTTGCTTCGCAGTTCTTCGATTTCCCTTTTCTCCATCGCCTTCACCGGGCGCGCATCGCACATACCCCGGTCCTTTCTTCGGTTGACCTGCCTCGCCTTATCCCGAGGGCACGGCGCCCGTCTGCCGCGAAGCGTGCCGGATGCAAGGGCGCGCTGGCAAGCCGTCGCGGCCCGAGATCTCGACCGCGGCGAAGCCTCCCTTGCATCCAGCAACGCGCCAGCGGCATCGATCACCAATTCGAAAAAACAGGCACCACGTACTTTGCCGGCAACCTGCGCTCTGGTCGGAATTGGCATGCGGTATGAGAAGCCGAGATCAGCGAAGCCCGGCGGCCTTTTGGGTGGAGGCGAGCGAACGGGCGTCTGGTGTGGTGACGAAGTCGGCGAACGCGGTAGGTCCGTCTTGCGGCCTGTATGCGCCCTCGCTCGCCAGCGGCGGCGACGGAGATCACACACAATCGACGAATTCAAGTTTCAGACTCATCGGACGACGTGAACGCTCCTTGCCTGGCAATCGATGGTTTACCGAAATTGATCTAGAAGCCGAGCGAACGAACGGTTATGAGTCGAGTGGGGCAGTACGCGCTGCCCTGGGGCGTCGAAACCCCTGCTAGCGGTTGGTGCCGGCCGACACGGCACCGCACTCCTTGACCTTATGGTCGGGGAGCCTGTGGCGTATGCAACAGGTTCACCCGAACTAAAGGCCACAGGGCCGTCTAGCACGGTTTCGAACTCCCCGATCACCAAGAGTCAGAGAGGGCTCGTTTGCGGGGGCGTACCGCAGGCACCTCCCCACGGAGGATCGAGTGATCAGGGCCAAGGCGCGAGGGCGCACTTCTCTTGAATCGCGCACGATTGAGGCTCATCGCGCCTATGTGCAGGCGTTGGTGGAGTGGGAACGGGTTTTTCACCTCGGCACCTGCTCGGTCTGCCGCCCCGAGGGTCTCACCGACGAAGAGCACGGCATCCAGTGCGAATTGGCCGAGGCGCAAAAGGAGCGGCGGCGGATGACTTTTCGGGAACGCTGCGACGAACTGGGCTACATGCCGTCAGGGGCAAAAACCTCGCTTCCTCTTCACGCGTCTTGTGGAGCGGTTCCGCGAAGACGAAAGAATTGATTGGCGCAAAGAACCGGGCCGTGGTGCAAAATCTGGCTTTGCGATGCCCCGGCGTAGCGTTATTGGCTAGCGCCGTGTTTATTCGGCGGGTTTCATGGTCGAAATCGTAGCACGACCAGAAGCGGATCAAGAACAAAGGCAGATGACCTGGCGACTTTTATAGCGATGATAGTGTCGCCGCGATCGCACCTGAGCTAAGTCCGCCGAAGAGTCGCCGTACTAATAGGCGTTTCGTTTTTTCACTTATTGAAATATTTCCAAGAACAGACAATGCGCGCGCTAGTCTGATTGCAATGGACCTTTGTGCCCATACCGCGCTGGCGATGGACATGACCAACTCGGCTCTGTCATCTGGTCGAGGTGCATTTCATGCTGATGGTCATTCCAGGCTCGGACGTCGGTCGATACGAGACATTGATGGACCGCGCCTTTCGGTTTCGGCATTCAATTTTTGTCGAAGAAAAGGGCTGGGAGGAACTGCGCCAGCCGGGCGGTCGCGAGCGCGATCGATTCGACGATCGGCATGCAATCCATCACATCTGTCTGCGCGACGAGGAGATCGTCGGCTATCAGCGGCTGTTACCAACCACTCGCCCGCATTTATTGAGCGATGTGTTGACGGATCTGTGCCGGCACACGCCGCCACGCGGCGAACATGTGTTCGAGTGGACACGCTTCAGCGTTGCGCGTAGCTATCGCGAACACCGACCGCGCGGTGACAGTCCCTTTCTCGAACTCGCCCAAGGCGTCGTCGAATGGGGCATTGAGCATCAGGTTGACACAGTCACGGTCGCGATCGACTGGCGGTTGATGTTAATCGCGATGCAATTGCGGTTCTTCGTCCGATCACTCGGTTTTCCCCAGCGTATTGGCCGCGACGAAGTTGTTGCCCTGCGCATGTCCTTCAACCGCGAGACCCTTGAAACAATCCGGGCCGCGCGAGGCTCCAACGAGTCGGTGCTGCCGATGTCTAACTGGCCGTCAGTTGCGTGATGGTCCGTATCAGCATGGAGTTATTCTATGATAAGAACTGCGGATACCAAGCTCATCGCTCACGAACTTCACGCCCGCTATGAACATTCGCGGGCGGTGACGCTGATCGGTCGCACCTTGCAAAAAGCTTTGTTCGCCGGGCGCTCCGACGAGGTTGTGTTTTGGGCCCTGGTTCATGCTCATTATCGTGGCGGAGATCTCTGTTCCTCGACCGAGGAGGAACTCAATTATTTTGCTCCCTGGATCATCCGCGACCCTTCCGAGAAAAACTGATCTGGGCGGTACCTAGACGTCTGTCGGATTGACGATGATCGACGCTGTCGATGGCGGTGGCGGATTGGCGGCTATACCGGTCGAGGTCGGAAAATCGCCCGGCCCGGTCGGCGTCTGCTGGCAAACCGCCGACTGGTATCCGGTAAAGCAGGAGGCGTCATATCCGGCGCCGCGGATGAGGTAGCTGCACACGCTTACCCCGTTGCCATCCTTGACGTTGCGGGCATTGCAGTCGCCGCTCGCAGCGTAGTTCGCGAGCTTCCCGCGCTGGCCGCAGCCGAACTGGCAGGCCATGAGGATGGAGGATTGGTCGATCGTGGCGCAGCGGCCGCCGTAACATACCTGCTGTCCGATCAGCGAGGTCATGCCGTTACTCTGCGCCTTCGACCACTCATTCTGTTCGTACCGGGTCCAGGCGGCGACCTGGGCGGAGGGATCGTTGAGAAAGCTTTGCGCGCTGCCGCTGTAATAGCGTTCGAAGGTGCCGGGGCAAAATTGGAATGCTCCGAGGCAGCCGAACTGATTTGTGGTGCCGAAATTTCCTTCGCTGCTGGACACTTTCGCAGCGAAATCCGCACAGTTCGACGGGATGCCCGCCGCAGTAAGATTGGCGGCTGATTCTCCGGCGAACGCTGCCGCCCCCGACAGACACAGCAGGAGACCCGCATCGGCCAGGATGCCGCGAACGGCGCGCGCTGTCATGGCTTGCCCTCCGGAATCGCAAAGGTGAAATCGCCGTTGACGAGCGTCTTCCCGTCGTCGGTCAACGCGAACGGACGCTGTGCGAACGCCGCCTGCGCCTTGTCGGCGGCCATCGCGGCGAAGCGCGGATCATCAGGAGGCACGATCTGATGCATCATATCGTCGACCAGGACGGTCGGCTGCTGATGGGGGGCGACGCGCACAAGGCGGGTAGGGCAGGTGCCGGATGTGCAGTCGTCGTTCCAAATCTGCGAGATCAAGAAGTCGCCGCGCGGCGTGCGCAATTCATATTCGTGAATGGTCACGGTGCCG
The DNA here is from genome assembly GCA_930633525.1 of Hyphomicrobiales bacterium. Taxonomy (NCBI): domain Bacteria; kingdom Pseudomonadati; phylum Pseudomonadota; class Alphaproteobacteria; order Hyphomicrobiales; species Hyphomicrobiales bacterium. Next base: position 11,488 of record CAKNFP010000003.1, on the reverse strand, counting down.
GACGAGCCGGCCGCGAGCGCATCACCCGTCCAGACCTTGTCGGGATCCTGGGTCACGTTGCGATACGAGGTCTTGTAGCTGAAAGCCGCGTCGGCCGCGGCTGCTGGCACCGCGCCGACAAGGGCGGTCGCAGCAAGCAGGCAGATCATCCGAAAGTGCATTTCTATTGTTCTCCTCAATCCGCGTCGCGGCGGTTCAGCGGCACATCCAGCGAGCAGCCGTCGACAGCCTTATGGTTGACGATCATGCCCGTCTTCAACGTCCGGTTCGGAACGTCGTAGGATGCATAGGCCGCGGACACCGTCGGATCGGGCGATGCGCCTGGCTCAAGCTCAAGGAAGCAAGCGCGGCGGCCCTCGAGAGTGCGCACCTGGATTCCCTCGTAAATCGCAATCCGCATGGGGCAGAGCTTCACCGTCGCGCGCGCCTGCGGCACTGCGGTCTTGATCGTGCATCCAATCGCCGTGTTGAGGATACTGAGGACAACGGAACGACCGCGGCTCCAGATGACGAAATGGGCTTCGGTGACGGGCGCATTGCCGCCCGCGAAGCGATGATCCCCACGCTGCCGATAGCCTTGGTTGTTGCGTTCGATCGCGTCCTTCCAGATGTCGGTGTAGGTGGCGGTCGCGCGAGAGGGCAGCTGAAGATCCGCATATGCCATCGGTCGCCACGTCCCCGGATCGGGCGTCACCGTTTGCGCGCGGGCTTGGGTGTTCATCATCCCTGCGATCCCCATCGCCAGGACAAAAATGGCAGAGCTGCGAAAGGCCGGCGATGTACCTTTAATACAACATCTAATATAATGACTCAACGGCCTTGCCGCGCGCATTGTGCCGCCTGCTATTCGTAGCGGTCGCGGCCGGGTAGCCACCGCCAGAAATCCTTCGGCGAACGCTCCCGATTGCGCCATGGCACCACGCTGCGCGGCGGGTAGACGGGCTGCATGTTCCAGACGTCGCCGTAGTAATAAAAATTTACCGCTTCGCGGCGAAGGCGACGGCCACTGCCGTCCAGAAAATCCGTCGCGCAATGGACGACGGGACCGCGGTAGCGGATCACACGGGCGGTTTGTTCGTCCAGCGCGCCCGGCTTGCACCCGAACAGCCACACCGATGCGGAGAAGTTGCCTTCCCGGGCAGAGCCGGCGAGAAGCCGACGATAGGCCGCGTTCGCCTCCGGCTGGGTCGGATAGGGAAAACGCTCGGTAAGGATGGGGGCAAACGCGGACCGATCGGGGGCATATTCCAGACGGCCGGGCTTGACGGCGGCGGGGGTGTACATCGGTTCGCGCGCGGGCGGCCCATAGTCCGTCACCGGCCATGGCTGCGGCGCGGCGCAGGCTGACAGCACGAGCATGATGGGAAGAGAGAGAACGACGGCGGTACGGCTCATGGCGTTGCCTCGAACCGGGCGAGCGGCGGCGCGGCCGGGCGTTTGGCACGCCACTCCCAGGGCATCTGGAATGTACTCGACCAGAGCCCCCGATAGGCTTTGCGCGCGTCCTGCTCGGCTTGGACGTAGGCACGGATCGCCGGGTCCCTGTTCGTTCCGGGGAGCGCTACGGCGATGCCGGCGCGCAACATATCGGCAGCGATGTCGGGATGGCCCGCCGTGGCGCACCGCACCAGGTGCTCTGACGCCTCGTCCCGCAATGTCCTGCAGGCGAGCCAGGCGTTGAGGGTCGCCGTGACGAGCCACGATGTCGCCATCGTGCCGCACGGCCAGGGCTGCCTGCCCAAGCGCGCGGTCTGCTCCGGCGCGCACGTATCAATGCCGTAGAGCCGGTAGGCCGCGCCCGTCTCGATATCGCGGAACCGCACCCCATCGATGACCTCGACCCGCAGCGGCGGCGATTGAAGCGGCAGCTGCAGCGCGTAAATGCCCTCGTTCCGATCGGCCGGCTGCGCGCCAGCCTCGGTTGTCGTCGCGGCCGCCAGGAGCGAGATGGCGAGAAACACGGTGTCACGCCGCGGCATCGTCGCGCGCACCGAGATCGAGCTTGTGGAAGACGTTGGCGATGATGTCGGTCGTGTAGATCGTCTCGCCGTCCTTCTTGTAGGAGCCGTCGGCGATGCGGCATTCGGCATAGACCGGATCGCCTTTCGCGACATTGGCCATGACCCAGGCCGCGGCTTTTTCATTGAGGACGCTGACCGTTACCCAGTCGGTCTCCTCGTGCCGCTCGCCCTTGGCGTCAGTCCACCCGCGGTCGGTCGCGATGTGGACCTTGGCGGATTTGTTAAACGCCTTCGGCGCCTGCCCGACAAAGCCACGGACGATGAAGAGATTTGTGGTTCGCATGGTCGCTCCTCGTGCTGACGTTGAGTCCTATGGGGTCGCTGGGTTTGCTCCTGGCATCCCGGACGCGGGAGCAGGCGAAGCCTGCCGCAGGGCGCGCAGAATGATCGCGTTCGGATCGGGGAGGTCGGCGAACGCCCACAATCCCGCCTTGGATCTCTGGGCGACGAGCTGGGCCACGAAGTACGGCGCGTGAACCGGCTGGCCGTCCGGTTTGAGCGCGGCGAAGGCGAAGCCGGTTGAAATCAGAGCTGTGCCGAGATCGATGCGTGAGCCCGCCGCGGCGCCCTTGCTCGGGCTGGCTAGGCAGAACACGAAGACGGTTCGCAGCTGCGGCGATTCGGCCGCGTCGTAGCACTGCGGTCTGAGATCGCGAACCAGTGCGACAAGCATGGCGAGCGAAGCCTCGCCGCAGTCGCGTTTGAGGCCGTGGCCGTTGGTGAAGCTCGTGTCACGCAGGCAGGCCTGAACGCCATAAAGACGATAGGTCACGTCGCCGGCCGACCAGCTGTCACCTGTCAGATAGATGGCGTCCGCGGGAACTGGAAACCAGGGCGACGCGGATTGCGCCGTCACGATCGTTGCGGTGAGTGGCAGGGCCAAAATCGCGGCCAACAGCGATGCCCGGCCCATTCTAGTAGCCCTGCAGCGAGAAATAGAAGCGCTGCACGCCGTTGGCCGAGCTGATGTCGACGTAGTAGGGCTCGCTGCGGCGCTGGCGCGGCGTCGTCGGATAGGTCGTCGTGCAACCGCCATCGCTTCCAGAGCACGTGCGCTCGGGCTTGGAGAGATCGGCGCACAGCTCGCCGTTGGCGGACGGGAGGGTTTCGCCGCCCGGTGAGCCTGCGACCGGTGTCAGGCCCGCAGGGCAGGCTTCGTAAGGCTCATAGCCGGGCCCGCTGGCATGCCCTTCAGAACAGGTCGGCCAGCCGCCGCCGCGGGCGAGCCGGCGAAACAATTCCTGCATGACCGGCACGCAGTAGGGGATGCCGGACCATCCCGGATTGCTGGCCGCCGCGCACAGCAAGACCTTGCACCCGAACGAAGCGTCCTGCGCCGCCGCAGGAGGGGCGGGTGGTAAGAGGCCGAGGCCGAGGCCAGCCAGCAGGACTGCGCAGCGTTTCATCCAACCCTCCGGATCGAGCTGGGACGTCATTCACTAACCTGTTGCCAAGGTAACAACATCTAATATATTGTCTATTGAAAAGTGGAGAGCCTAGGGGCATGTCGAAGCGAATCGCGGCGATCGGATTGGGGATGATGGTGGCCTGCGCCGGCGCAAACGCTCAGGACGCAGCGAACGTTTCGCACCTCGCGACCGTCGATGCCTCCGGCCGCGTCATTCCACTGGACACGCCGCGATTCCGCCTCGACGCGAACGAAGCGGCGCGGCCGTGCGGCGGCGCGAAGGCGCTGGCGCCCGACGAGGCGCGAGCGCTGGTGGCACGCATCGCCACAGAGGAGAAGTTCTCGCCCGAATTCGCTCAGTCGGTGGCGAAGAGCGAAAGCCAGTACAACTCGATGGCGCTCTCCGGAAAGGGGGCGTTCGGCCTAATGCAGCTGCTTCCGCAGACCGCGCAGCGCTTCAACGTCGACCTCTGCAGCCCCGCCGATAACGTGCGCGGCGGCATCCGCTTCCTGCGCAGCCTCCAAGACAAATACAAGAACCCGTTCTTTATCCTCGCGGCCTACAACGCCGGCGAGGAAGCCGTCGCCAAGAGCCGTGGTGTTCCTCCCTATCCCGAGACCGTCCGGTTCGTCGCCCAAGTCATCAACGATTTCTACAGCTGGCCGGATCCTCGCGGCGCTGGCGCTCTCGCGTCCGCCCAGCCTGACGTCGTCGAACTCGCCACGCGGCCCGATGCGGCGCGTCCCCAAGCCGGAAGGCATTGGAACGATGGTTTCGTCATGCACGTCGATTGACAGGGAGGACTAGATGACTCGATGGATTTCGCGCACGCCCCTCGCTGTGAGCCTTGTGGCGCTCAGCGTCGTCGACGCCGCGGCACAGTCGGGCGGGACGCTGCAACCCGTGCAATCCACGCTCACGCAGTTGGTTCAGGCTTTGACAGGCCCGATCGCCACCGCGCTGGCGACACTGGCCGTCATCGCGTGCGGTCTGTTCGCCTGGTCCGGCCGTCTGACGTGGGGCATAGCCGGTAGCGTCATTTTCGGCATCGTTCTGGTGTTCGGCTCGGCGCAAATCGTCCAATTCTTCCAGTCGGCGGTCGGCCAATGACCGAAGCCGAGCTCGATGATCCGCTTATCACCCCGCTGGTCAAAGCCCTCACTCGCGCGCCGACGCTGATGGGCGTGCCGTATATGTACTTCATGTTCAACGGCGTGGTCTCGAGCGTGTGCTTCCTTGTCACCCACAATCTCTTCATGCTGCTGGTCGCGATTCCGCTCCATCTGTTCGGCTACGTGATGACTCTTCGCGACGACCGTATCTTCGAGATCCTGTTCGTCCGCTCGACAAGATGTCCGCCCCGCTCGCGCTCCTTCTGGGGCGCCGACAGCTACGCCCCGTGAGGCTGCCATGGTCGCCCGCGCCCTTCTCGACGAGCTCACCTTCGGCGCCGTGTCCCGCCGTGAGCGACCGGTGGCGTCGCACATTCCCTATACCCGCCACGTCGACGATCACATCCTCAAGACGCGAGACGGCCTGCTCCTCACGGTGTTGAAGCTCGACGGCTACTCGTTCGAGACATCCGACATGAGCGAGGTCAACGCCCGTCTCCTCGGCCGCAACGACATCGTCCGCACACTCGCCAACTCGCGCTTCGCGCTCGCCGCGCACATCGTCCGGCGCGAGGTGCAACCACGGATCGCGTCGACCTTCGACAACGCGTTGTGCCGCGAGATCGACGAGCGCTACGACGCCTCCCTGTCGAAGCGTCGAATGTTCGTCAACGACATCTATCTCACGATCGTGCGCCGTCCGCTCCAGGGCCAGGCCGGAACCTTCGACGTCCTGATGACGAAGGCTCTCGGCCGCAAGGACGAGGCCGGCGAGTCGGTGGCCATTCAGACCGCCCTCAACGAGCTGCGCGATGCCGCGACGGCGGTTCGCGAGAACCTGGCCGCCTATGGCGCGCGGCAACTCGGCGTGGTCCGGCGCGACGGCATCTGGTTCTCCGAGCCGCTGGAATTCCTCGTGCAGATCGTGAACGGCGGCCTACCGCGGCCGATGCATCTGCCCCGCATGGAGCTTGCGGACGCGCTCTCGACGAAGCGTCTCTTCTTCGGCCGCAACGCCATCGAGATCCGCGGCGCCAGCCGCGACGACACGCGCTTCGGCGCGATGATTTCGATCCGCGAATATCCGGCGCAAAGTGGTCCCGGTTCGTTCGACAATCTCCTGCGGGTGCCGCACGAATTTATCGCCACCCAGACCTTCGCCATCGTCGATCGGCCGGTCGCCGCCAAGCAGATCGATCGCGTGTCGCGGCAAGTCGATATGTCCGACGAGGCCGGTTCGATCGTCGCGGAGCATCTTGACGAGGCCCGGGACGAATTGCTGGCTTCCGAGGCGATCTATGGCGAGCACCACATGACGGTGATGTGCCTCGGCCGCGATCTCGCCGAGGTAGGCGCGGCTGTGACAGCGGCCGGTGCCGCGCTGACGGATCGGTCGGTGATCTGGGTGCGCGAAGACCTCAATTGCGAACCGGCGTTCTGGTCGCAGCTGCCGGGCAATTTCGCCTATATCGCCCGCAAGGCTGTGATCTCGTCGAAAAACGTCGCCGGCTTCGCCTCGCTGCACAACTATCCGAGCGGGCGCCCCGACGGCAACCACTGGGGCCCCGCAATCTCGGTCTTCGAGACAACGTCGCAGACGGCCTACTATTACAATCACCACGTTCGTGACATCGGCAACTTCACCGTCGTCGGGCCGACCGGGTCGGGCAAGACCGTATTTCTATCGTTCATCGCGGCGCAGACGCAGCGCATCCAGCCGCGCCCCAAACTCGTCTTCGTCGACAAGGATCGTGGCGCTGAGATCTTCATTCGCGCTCTTGGCGGTCAATATGAAGCGCTCATCCCCGGCGAGCCCACCGGGTTCAATCCGCTGTCGCTGCCCGACTCGGCGGCCAACCGCGAGTTTCTGTACCAGCTGTTCGCCTTCATGCTGCGCCCGGCCAAGGGCGGCGATCTCAGCGCATCCGAAGAGCAGGTGATCCGAAACGCAATCGCCGCGGCGCTTTCAGCCGGTCCGGACGGGCGGACGCTGAAGGCGTTCTCGACCTTGCTGCGCGGTCGCATCCGGGCGGGGGAGGGGGATCTCCTCGCGCGCTTAGAAAGCTGGATGCGGCCGGATCAGCGGGGCTGGCTGTTCAACAATGATGAGGACCAGTTCTCGATTTCGAGCATCTTCGGCTTCGACATGACGCGGGTCCTCGACGATCCCGTCATCCGCACCGCCGCGCTCATGTACATCTTCCACCGCACCGAGGAGTTGCTCACGGGCGATCCGGTGATGATCTTTCTTGATGAAGGCTGGCGGCTGCTCGAGGACGAGGTCTTTGCCTTCTTCATCCGAGATAAGCTGAAGACGATCCGCAAGCAGAACGGCATCATCGGCTTCGGCACGCAATCTGCGGCCGATATCGTCCGCTCACGCGCGTCCAACACGCTGATCGAGCAGACCAGCACCAACATCTTCTTTCCGAATCCCAAAGCCGACGACGAGAGCTATCGTCAGGCTTTCCGCCTTTCGGGCCGCGAGGTCGACTGGATTCGCAGCACCGTCCCCGAAAGTCGGTCCTTCCTGATCAAGCACGGCCGGGACAGCGTCGTGGCCCGGCTGAACCTGTCGAGCATGCCTGACCTCATCAAGGTGCTGTCCGGTCGGACCGAGACCGTGGCCGAGCTCGACGCGCTGCGCGCGCGCGTTGGCGACGATCCAGCGGTGTGGCTGCCGATCTTCCTGGGGAGAGACCCTTCATGAAGACCATCCTGATCATTGTCGCGGCGGCGGCTTTGGCCACCCAGGCGCACGCGGCCATCCCGGTCGACGACGCAGCACAGCTCAGCCAACATTCGTTGACAGCCAGCACGACGGTCAAACTCGTACCGGTGACGACGCAGCGCAAGGACGCCAATAGCGGCGCCAAATGCGCGGTGACCACGGGCAAGAAGGCCAACGTCACCGATCCGACCGTTAAGCCGCAGGCGGGCGCCGGAAGCCAGGCCATTCGCTCCTATGCGCCGGACATGCCCGCCGCTCCCGATCCTGGGGCGCAAGGCGGCGCGCTGAACAGCCAGACATTGTTTCAGTCGAGCGGCAATGTCGTTGCCGGTCTCGATGCCAGTCGCTCGACGCTTGGCGCCGCGCAGTCAGGGTTTCAGGTCGCGGGCCAGCAGGTCGGCACCGGCTCGACCGTGATGGCGGCGATGGACATGAACAGCGCGGCGCGGCTGCAGAACAACCTTGCCTGGAACGGCGTCATTGATTCGACGAACCTTTGGGTCACCGCCCTGAACGCGCTCAACCTCGCCAGAACCAGCGACATGAGCCGGGCGGCCGGGGGCATGCGGGCGGCGACGGTGACGGGGGGACGGCCCGCCTCCGGTCCGGTCTGTCCCGCGGGCATGATCGGGACCGGCTCGCCGACTGACCCTTGCCGGACGCCGACGGGATGCTCGACCACACCGCCGGGCACGAACCCCGACCCTGGATGCGTCAGCGCCCGCTACGTCGACACCGACGGCAACGTCATCTTTTACCTCACACAGGCGCAAGGCACACCGACGAACGACAGCGCTTCGACCGGGCCCGGCTTGACCGTGGCCGACGTCGCCGCGGCGCTGGCTGCGATCAACAACGACACGCGCTAGGGAGGATTTTCATGCGCACCATCCTTGCCCTCATCGCCGTCATCGTGACCGCCCAATTGTCGCCAGCGTTGGCGCAAGTCCCGGTCATCGACAACGCCAACCTGCAAAAGGCCCAGGAGATCGCAACCAGCACCCAGAAGATCCTGACCGCCGATCAGCAGATCATGCAGTTCACCCAGAAGACGCTGCAAGCGGTGACGGGCGATCGCTCGTCCCAGGCGCAAGGAACGCTCGCACAAATGGCCCTCGGCGGCGGCTTCTCCATGGCACAGGCGCCCTCCCTCGGATCGGTGATCTCGGGCGGGGCGCTGTCTTTCGCCGGCATGGGCTCGAATTCGCAAAACATCGTGTCGACGCTGATCAATGGCCTGCAGCTCGTGCAGACGATCACCGGCCTCACCAGCGGCCAGAGCCATCCCGTGGACACGGCGTATAAGAGTTCCGTGAACGTCGCCGCTACGCTCTCGGGGCTCATCAACTCGACACAGAGCGCGGTGCAGCAGCGATCGAGCGCTTTCAAGCAGGGCGGCCAGCAGATCGGCCAGGCGCAGGATCTGAAAGGCAGCATCGATCAGAATACCCAGGTGCAGGTTCAGACCGGCCTGACGATCAATGAACTGAACGGGGTTGCGAACAATGCAGCCGCTGCGGCGAACCAGGCCAATCTCGATCGCATCGCGGCGGAGTCGGCCGCGGCGCGCGCCATGAAATTCACTCAGTAGCGGAGCGGGCGGCGAGCCGCGAAAAGCTTTCGCGCACGCCGCGCAGGACGGCGCAACACAACATCTGGGGGCCCCCATGTCGAAGGCCATTATAATCGCGACAGCCGTGGTTGCGCTCGCCGTGGGCGTCGCGGTCGGACGCTACGCGCTCCGTCCATCCTCATGGCCGGCGACGAGCATCGCTGAAACGTCCCCCAACCGGAACGATGCCGCGGAATCCGCCTCGCGGGCCATGACATTCACGAAACCCAAGGCGCCGCCGCAGTGAGATCGGTATCGCTCCTCATGGCCAGCGCACTACTCACACTCGCGCTCGGCGGCTGTGCCTATAAGCCGCTGAAAGCGCCGTGTTCACCCGACGAGGGCGGCGCGCCGCTGGCCTATGCGCAGCTCCCTCCGGCGCCGCCCGCTCGAGCCGCGGTTGAGGCCGTTGACGCCTGCGGCCCAATGCGGCCGATCTGAGGAGCGCGATGGCCAACAATTTCAATATCACTTCGCTACTGCAATCCGTCGACCAGCTTGGCCAGAATTACGTTTCGACGGCATATCAGGCCCTGGCGAACGCGGCGACATCGGGCGGGACAACCGGCGTCGCCGGTCTGCTCCTGACGCTTTACGTAATCTTCTGGGGCGTCGGGATCTGGCAGGGCACGGCCAGCGGCGGCCCGACGGATCATGCCTTCCGGCTCTTTCGCGCGATGATGATCTATGTCCTGGCGACCCGCTGGGGAGAATTCCAAACCTTCGTGTATGCGATCCTGAATGACGGTCCTTCCGCCATCGGAAACGCGCTGCTGAGCGCCGTCACTTCCGCCAACAATACCGGCACCTCGGCCAATCTCACCTCGGTCAACGCCGTCCAGTCGGCCTTGCAGAACATGTGGGACACGACCAATAGCGCGACCGAGGCGTTTCTACAGAATGCCGGCATTACCAATTGGGGACCCTACATCTTCGCCGCCGTTTTCTACGTTGTCATGGCGATCCTGATCGGTTTCGCCATCTTCCTGATCGTGTTGTCGAAGATGTTCATGTGGCTTCTGCTTGCCCTGGCGCCGCTATTCATCATCCTGCTTCTGTTCGGCGTCACGTCGCGGTTCTTCAGCGGCTGGATGAGCTCACTCGCGCAGTATTTCCTTGTGCAGGTGCTCGTATACGCCTTCCTCGCCTTCTATGTCTCGCTGATCCAGCAATCGATCGACACGCTGAACGGCGTCGCCAACAGCAAGTCTGCCACATGGGCAACAATCGGACCGGTGGTGCTGCTCGCCATCATCGGCATCCTCCTGCTGAGCCAGATCAATAACATGGCGGCCGCTATCGCAGGTGGCGTCCCGATCTTCGCGCCCCGGCTCGGCGCGGTCCTGGCCACGGCCTCCGGCTACCGGATGGGGGCGGCCGCCAACCGAGCGCGCCTCGCCTTCCGCAATCCGTTCAACCCCGCTTCGATGTCGCGGCGGGAGGAGCTGGGCGCGCGGCAGAGAGCGCGCGTCGGCCTCCGCGCCGCGAGCTGGACGCAGTCCGCAGAGTTCCGTCGTCTGGCCGACCAACTCCGCAACTCCGGCGCACCGCCAGCGCAGAGCGGGGGAGGAAGACCGTGACGGATACCACAACCCAGTCCGACCGGGTTGATCCGCGCTATTATGCCGACGGCGCAACCTGGGAGCATGATATCGCCCGGCGCAACCGCAACTCGCGCGCGCTAGCCTGGATCGTCGCCACCGTGATGACCGTGGTTGCCGTCACCGCGCTCGCCGTGCTGGCGCTCCTCGTGCCACTCAAGACCTACGAGCCTTATATGGTCGTCGTCGACAAAACGACGGGGTTCGTCGAGGTCAAGCGACCGACCGCGGAGGGACCGCTGACGCAGGACGAGGCGGTGACGATGTTCAATGTCGTGCGCTACATCAAAGCGCGCGAGACCTACGATCCGAAGGCGCTGAAGGATAATTTTGATCTCGCCCAACTCCTCGCCGCCGGAGACGCGGCGCGCGAGCTCACCGAGATTTACTCGCCCGCCAATCCCAATAACCCGGTGAAGATCTACGGGACGAACACCGAGGTCAGCGTCACCATCAAGTCGGTGACCTTTCCGAACAACCGCACCGCTCTGGTCCGCTTCTCCACCGACGAAAAGTCGGCCACCAACATCGTGACTCGGCACTGGGTTTCTCTGGTGCGCTTCCGTTACACGTCCGCGCCCGTGCGCAACGAATGGCGTTTCGACAATCCGCTGGGCTTCCAGGTGCTCGAATATCGGCGTGACCAGGAATCGGCGCCATCTCCGCGCAGCGTGGGGCAGCAGCCATGATGCGGCCGTCCGCTCTTGCGCTTCTTACCCTCTTACTGTCGACGGGCGCGGCGCTTGCCGAATCGACGCCGCGCCCCGGCCGCCTCGATCCGCGTGTGCGCGACGTCGTCTACAGCCGGGACAACGTCACCGCAATCGACGCCACCTACGGCACGTCGACGATGATCCAGCTGCAGCCTGACGAAAAGATCGAGACGTTGGCGCTCGGCGATTCCATTGCCTGGCGCGTCGAGCCGAACCGAAAAGGCGACATCATCTTCATCAAACCCGTGGAGAAGAACGCGCAATCCAATCTCAACGTGGTGACCGACAA